>DATKAU010000313.1:0-3793 GCA_035514655.1 Anaerolineales bacterium | reverse complement strand
TTCCATTTCCATCTGTATTCTTGCGTTATCTCCCGCGGCGTGTGCGCCTGCGGTGAGCCAGATCCAATTGCCGGAGGAGTATCGCATGCCTACTGAGGTTCTCGAAGCGCCAGCCCTGACCCAAACCGTCGAAGCCGAAATCGCATCGAAGATCCCGCCTGCCGATTGCCCCGTGACCACCACAGCAATGCTGCCCTTCGAGGCGCCTGAGCCGTATTCACCCGTCGCGCCATGGGAGGGTATCTTTTGGTTCGGGACCGAAGGGTTGTGGACTGCGCTTCACGACGATGGTGTGTGGGCAGGATTGCCCCTTAACCCGGATGGATACACCCAGAAGATCATGTGGTGGAGCGATTTTTACATTCTGGCCGATGAACCTGAACCCGCACTGGTTGTCTCGGGTCGCAGACTGGATGGCGACGCGCCTGCCCTCCGCTTTTATGGTGCAACGAATGCCATGGCAAAGGATATTGGTGAAGCCATGCTTACCGGCGTTGAGTTCCCCACGCTGGGCTGCTGGGAGGTAACCGGGCGGTATAAAAAATCAGGGTTAACTTTTGTGGTGTGGATCGCGCCATAAAAATACAGACTTCCGAAGTCTCCAGGACTTCGGAAGTCTATGTTACTCAATTGCCCCGCGCAACTTCCTTGCCAGTTTCCCAAAGTGCGGAGTGTAGCGGATATCGTCTTTTCGTGGACGCGGCAGATCGACTTCCACGTCCATTTTTATTTTGCCGGGGCGCTGAGTCAAAACAAGAACCCTGTCTGCCAAAAATAATGACTCGTTGATCGAGTGCGTCACCATGATGACGGTCTTTTTTCTCCTCTGCCAGATGCGCGAGAGTTCCGTCCACATGCGTTCGCGGGTGATGGCATCCAGCGAGCCGAACGGCTCGTCGAGCAGGAGCAGGTCGGGGTCATGGATGAGCGCACGCGCGATCGCCACGCGCTGCGCCATGCCGCCGGAGAGGTCGCGCGGGAGAGAATCTTCGAATCCGGTTAATCCCACCAGTTCGATCATCTCCTGCGTTTTCAGCAGCGCAGTTTTTTCGTCCACCTGTTTTACTTCAAGCGGAAGTTTGATGTTTTCAATGACTGTGCGCCACGGCATGAGGGTCGCCTGTTGAAAGACCATGCCGATGCTCGGCTGTTCGCCGTGACCGAAGGTGAACGATCCCGAGGTCGGTTGGATCAACTCCGCGAGCATCCGCAGCAACGTGGTCTTGCCCGACCCCGACGGACCCAGCACACACAGGAACTCACGCGCACGAACGTTGAAGGTGATGCGATCCAACGCGTGAATTCCGCCGTTTTCGTTGGGGAATGTGGCGCTCAGGTTGCGGATGGTGAGGATCGGTGTGTGAGGCATGATTTATTGTGTCATCGCGGGTCTTCAAGAAGCAATTCCCTTTTCGAGAGGGGATTACTTCGCTCGCGATGACATCAAGGTATGAATTCGTTGGTGAAGGCTTTGCTTAAATCCATCTCTTCTGCAATCCATCCCATATCGAGCAGGACGTTCTGCATATTCTCCCAGGCTTGCGGGTCGGAATAGCCAAGCCGCTCAGCCTGCCATTGTTCGATGGATAACGTCAACACCTGCTTTTGCACGTCCTGATCGAGTTCGGCAAAATTCGGAATGTGCGGTTTGCTTAACTCAAACGCTTCATCGGGATCGGCGATCGTATCCGCAAGCCCCTTGAGGAATGCCTCAATGAATGCATTTACCAGCACGGGATTTTCCTCGATCACCTTTTCACTGGCGAGCAAGCCGTTTGCCGCGAGTTGGGCGTAATCCGCCACGCGGATCTCGGTCACGGCGATTCCAAGCGCGCGTAATTGCAACGGCTCGTTCGCGGCGTAGCCAACGATGATGTCATGCTGGCCGGCTGCCATGAGTTCCACCTGGTTGAATCCGATTGCGTCGAGTGTCACATCGTCTTCGGTGAGTTCACCCGCGTCCAGCACCGCACGCAAACCAATATAATTCGCGCCGAACAAACCGGGCAGGCCTATCTTTTTCCCTTTCAAATCCTGCGGCACGATCACATCCGCTTCACTTTTCGCGATTACCGAAACAGGGAACTGCTGATACCACGCCGCGACGTACGTAACGGGCAGTCCCTGCGCGCGTGCCAGAAGAACCTGCTCACCCGAGACGATCGCGAACGGCAGTTCGCCCGCGCCGACGAGGACGACACCGTCAGTTTCGAACCTGTAATCGAACTCGATCTCGATCCCAGCCTCTTTGAAATATCCCCTTTCGACCGCGACATAAAACGGGGCGTATTGGATGTTGGGGATGTAGCCCATAGGCAGGCGGATGTGGGTCAGCGCATCATTTGTGGACCGGGGACTGCCACATCCCGAGAGAACGATGGCCAGCCCGAGCGTGATCAAAACCATTTTGCGAAACATTTTATATCTCCTTATTGTTTTCCGCGCTGAGCGGAGCGAGCGCTCTTTGCGAACGTAGTCGAAGCGCATGGATAGTCCTTCGACTACACCACACATCCTCCGACTTCGTTTCACTACGCTCAGGATGGCGGTTCCGCTCAGGACGGAGAATTTTGCCATTTCAAAAACCTGTTCTCCAACAACTTCACGATTCCATAAAGCATCAATGCCAATGCAATCAGCATGAACACCGCCACGAAGACCATCGGCGTGTCATATTGAAAGTCGCCGAGTTGCAGCAGGAAGCCCAGTCCCTGCTCCGCGCTGACAAGTTCGCCGACGATCGCGCCGATCACCGACAGCGTCGCGCCGATCCGCAAGCCGCCGAGGAAGACGGGTAACGAAGCGGGCACCTCCACTTTCCATAATATCTGCGCGCGCGACGCATGGAGTGAATTCATCAAATCGTATAACGCGGTGGAAACTGCGCGAACACCCACAATGGTGTTGACCAGCACCGGGAAGAAAACAATCAAAGCGCAGACGACCACCTTTGAGAGAATCCCATCACCCAGCCAGATGACAAGCAACGGTGCAATCGCCACCACCGGGATCGCCTGACTCGCCACAAGATATGGGGATAACACCCGTTCCAATGAACGAGACCTTGCAAGTGCATATCCGACAACGGTCGCGAATGTCACACCCACGAGAAGTCCAAGAATGATTTCAAGCAATGTGATGCCGGTGTGATACGGAAGGCTTCCATCCTGCACTGCCCTGATGAACCGGGTCCACACGCTGAGCGGGGAGGGCAGGATAAAGTTGGGTAGGTTCCCGTAACGCGTGAGCAGGTGCCAGCCCAAGAGGAAGGCGAGTGTCGAGAGGAGGATAGGGGTGAGTCGTTTCATTGTTTATTGCTCAAGCCGCCGTCCCCGGCGGCGAGGACGCCGCCTTAGGCGCAATCAAAAAGCGCCTCGTGAGAGGTCCTTCACTTTCGTTCAGGACAAGCCTCCGAGGCGCAGAATCAGGACTCGGTGAGTCTGAAGTGAAAAAAGTCCCGAAAACAACGTTCGTTTTCGGGGAGTTAAGTCGAATCAGACTCGCGTTGAGTCTTTATCCTTCTTCCATCCAGACTGTTACTGTCGGCTCCGGAGTCTCGCCGGATCATGCATACTGTGTCACTCTGAGCGGAGCGAAGAGTCTGCTCGCGGGCTGTACCGCCGATCGGGAATTGCACCCTGCCCCGAAGGTTTGTATTAAGTTGGGAAGATTATAGCCACACGGAGTATGGCTGTCAATTCACTTATTGGCTGTTGAGGATCACGCTAAGGGCGGCAAATCCGCCGCAGATGCAAAATACGAGCAGGAACGACACAAGAAAATAGATCAGGAT
>DATKAU010000312.1:0-5436 GCA_035514655.1 Anaerolineales bacterium | reverse complement strand
CCACCCGTATTTTGCAAAGGCTTACGAACAGTTATCGCAAGATCCGTGGCTGGCATACAAAGAACCCGAAAGACTAGCGCGCCTGAAGAGATTAAGCTCAGCTGTCCACTAAATTAGTAACGGCCTGGCATGCAAGTCAGTGGTAAATACCAGTAAACCACTCAGGGATTAGCCAAGACTAGCGTAAAGACAATCCACCATATGCCAAACAATGAAAGGTGAAGTCTCTGATGCAGTCCTTGCAAGGGATACCAAATCTCAAGAAAGCGACCGAAGATTTTTCGATGCAAAGCTACCAACCACGGACATGCGTCATTTGGCAGCATTCCATAAAATCCCAGAACCACAACCCCCATTAAGAAGGAGAAAACCATAAACCATACTTCCGGAGGGTCTCGATACAACGCGGAGATCGAAAACGCAAATGGAGTAGCGCTTAGGAGAAATAGAAGTGCGATCACCGCCTTTGCATGAACTTTGCCGGAGAGAGTGTCCCGCCGGTTATCAGGATCGGTCGGAAAGATGCCAGCCACTATAACAGCCAGCCCTGTGAGAAGTAAAAGTGCAGCAGGAATAAAACTTAAGAATAATTCCCTTGTTTGATGGGCAAATATCACAAAACTCAATCCGAGGGGAACAAAACCCAGCCACCGAACTAGCCATGCATGAGCAGTATTGCGCTCCCCCAATTCACTGATCGACTGATGGAAATGCGAATAACCCGGTGTAAGATAACCCGCCAACAGAATAGATGCACCGAACAAAAACCCACCCAACCAAATCGCGGGCAGCCAATCAATTCCCACTAAAGTTTTTGCCCTTTATTCCTTGGGAATGCCCAGGCGAATCATTCCATCCACCACCCGCACCGGGTATGCAGGGATATCCTCCACAACCGGCAACTGCATAGCCTTACCCGTACGAATATCAAACTCACCGCCATGCCGGGGGCAGACCACGTTATAGCCTTCGATGTCGCCCTCCCCCACCGGACCATCATCGTGAGAGCAGATATCGCCGATGGCAAAAAGTTGATCGGCGATATTGAAAATAACAATCGATTTCCCCTCGGCTTCAATGAACAATCTTTCACCGTTTGGCAGTTCGGAGGCGGGGGCAATTTCGACGAATTCGACGTTTTCAGTTTGTTGGGTGTAGTTGAACATATTTTTGATCATTGTCGTTGGACCGCGGACAATTTATTCCACCAACTCATCACTCGCTTCACCGAGACCGTACACACCTGCCTTCAGCACTTTTAGCGAAAGCAACGCGCACTTCAAACGTACAGGTCCCAGCTCGATGCCGAGCATATCGAGAATGTATTGCTTGTCGAGCTGTTTTACTTCCTCAAGCGGTTTCCCAATGATGGATTCGACCAGCAGATCGGCGGAGGCTTGCGAGATGGCACAGCCGTGACCTTCGAAGCGCGCGTCTTTGACTGTTCCGTCCGCGGTGGTTTGAATTGTGATCTCGATGTGATCGCCGCACAACGGGTTGTTATCCGCGAATTGGATATCGTGCGGGTCGAGGCGCCCCCGATACGATGGGTTTTTATAGTGCTCGATGATTACTTCGCGATAGAGGTCATCCATATTTTATCCAAACCGGTGGTTGAGCGCAGGCAGTCGAAACCACCACTTCCAAAAGCAATTCTTGATACGAGAATTCTCTTGAACACCTCTGGTTTCGATACGCCTTCGGCTGACGCCTCAGGCACTCAACCAGCGAAATTATCCAAACAATTCCTTCACCTTGTAAATCCCATTCACCAACAAATCGACCTCGTCTTTTGTGTTGTACAAATAAAAAGAGGCGCGGCTGGTGGCAGGGATGCCGAACTTCTCGTGCAAAGGTTGTGCGCAGTGATGACCAGCGCGAACTGCGATACCGTCCCTGTCCAGGATCTGCGCCACATCGTGCGGATGCACACCTGCGAGTGTAAACGCCGCCACCCCACCCTTGTACCCGGCATCTGGACCGAACACCCTCACGCCTGGGATTTCCTCCAATCGTTCGAGGGCATACTCTGTAATCTCGTGTTCGTGCGCGGCGATACTGTTCATGCCGACGGATGTCAGATAATCCACTGCCGCCCCGAAACCGACGGCTTCCGCGATGGCGGGAGTCCCTGCTTCGAATTTGTGCGGCAGGGTGTTCGGCTTGAACGATCGAAGATGAACTTCCCTGATCATATCGCCGCCGCCCAAAAACGGTGGCATCGAACCGAGTAATTCCAACCTGCCGTACAATGCGCCGATTCCGGTCGGTCCGCACATCTTGTGGGCAGAGAAGGCGAGGAAATCCGCGTCGAGGGCTTGCACATCAACGTGCAGGTGCGGCACGGATTGAGCCGCGTCGACCAGGGTCACCGCGCCAACTTCATGCGCCATGCGGATGATATCCGCGGCGGGGTTGATCGTGCCGAGCACGTTGGACATGTGCGTAAACGAGATCAGTTTCGGGCTTCGGGAGAGAAGCGTCCTGTACGCGTCGAGATCCAGCAAGCCGGATTCGGTCACGGGGATGAAATCCAGTTCGATGCCGCGTTCCGCCTGGAGCATGTGCCAGGGCACAAGGTTCGAGTGGTGCTCCATCTCGGTCAGGATGACAAGATCGCCCGCATTGAGATTCGCACGAGCCCATGAATGTGCCACAAGGTTGATGGATTCGGTGGTGTTGCGCGTGTAAATAATCTGCCGCGCTGACGGCGCGTTGATAAACTTCGCGATCTTCTCACGCGCCTCTTCGTACATGGCGGTCGCTTCCTCCGCCAGCGTATGCACGCCGCGATGAATATTGGCGTTGGACATGCGATAGTAACGATCCATCGCTTCGATCACAACGAGTGGTTTTTGCGAGGTCGCTGTCGAATCCAAATACACCAGCGGGACGCTATCGTGCGTCTTGCGCTGGAGGATCGGAAAATCTTTACGGATTTCCTGGACGTTTAGGGTCATAAGGAGGTGCATATGGAAACAAATATGTAATGCATTACATGTATACCTGTCTCCTGCCTGCCTAATATTCAGGGATTGCCAGTTCTCGTTTTGCCGATTTCTTCCCCGGCACCGGGCGCATGTGTTCCGAATTTAACGGGTACCATAAGATGCGGTCGGGCACCATCCAGCCGTCGGTGAGAAAGACATTCGAACGAAATTGCACAGCAACAAGTTTGTTGTCCACCTGGACGACGATTCCGCGAATCCAGCCGCGAACACGTTCGCGGTTCTTTTCGTGATCGCAATACACCTCTACAGTGTCGCCCACCTGGAAGTCGTGCGTCATTCCGGGGGGTTTCATATAGTTGTATTGAGGTATGCGGAACCCCTTGGCTAACCGGCGCGCCTCCGAGGACGACATGCGCGGTGACTGCCCCTTGCCTGCAACGCGGACTTTTGTCATGGTGTGGGGTCTTGCTTTAGCCGGCGGGCTCACGCGGGATCTCGAGAGGACGATTGACTTTGCCTTCATCGGTGCCACTTTTTCCGCGTTGGTGCGTGCAGGGGCAGATTTCTTTTTTGGCGCCGGAGCGGCGTCTGCCTTCTTGTGATCTATTGCCTTTGCCTTGAGCTTGGAACTTGTCTTTGTCTTGTTTTTTGATTTTATTGCCATTCATTTCTCGATTCTGTCTATGTCATCTTATCGGATATATAGTGTTGGAAGCGTTCGCGAACACCCTCAAACGGTATGCGCTGGAAGATCGGGTCGAAGAACCCCTCCACCACGATCCTTTCGGCTTCAGCTTGTGGGATGCCGCGCGACTTCAAATAGAAGAGAGGTTCCTGTTCCAGTTTACCAACCGTTGCACCGTGAGTACAGCGCACATCGTCGGCGAGAATTTCCAAACCCGGGATCGAGTCGGCGCGCGCGCCATCGCTGAGAACGAGGTTACGGTTCGCCTGATAGCCATCGGTCTTCTGCGCGCCGGGCGCGACGTAGATCATGCCTTGCCACACCGAGCGGCTCTTTCCTTTGAGCGCGCCTTTGAATAACAAGTCACTCGTGGTATGCGGTGCGAGATGGTTCTGCTGCGTGTCGTGATCAAGGTGCTGGTTGCCATCGGTGAAGTAAAAGCCGGACATGCGGCCTTGCGCGCCTTCGCCCGCCAGATCAAGTTCGGAGAAATTCTTGGTCAGCCGCGACCCGATAGCGCCGAAGATCCAATCGAGATTGCCGCCGCGTTCGACCCGCGCGCGTTCGTGGCTGAAATTCCAGACATGACGTCCCCACGATTGCAGTTCGACGAACCTCATCGAGGCGCCTTCCAGCACCTGGATTTCGACGATCCCCGCGTGCATCGAATTTGTTCCTGTTTCATCGGGCGAGGCGGACTCGTGAACGTACGTCACCGACGCGTTCTCCTCGACGAGGACGAGAATGTGCGAAACATGCGCCAGGTCTGCACCGGGACCCCACAACACGGAGTGCAGCGGCTCGTCCACAGTCACACCTTTGGGAACATAGAGCACAACGCCATTCTGCGCAAACGCGCCAGCCAGTGCAGAGAATTTACCCTCCTCAAAGTTGACGGTCTTGCCGAGCATCCTCGCCAACAGGTCGGGGTGATTCTCTTCGGCGGTCTTCAGATCGGTGAAGATAACGCCTTTCTTCGCAAGTTTTTCATCCAGCTCAATTTTTGATCCACCGGGGACAAGGACGATCTGTCCGCCGTGCAGGCCGCCGGTGAGCGGCTTGAGCAAATCTTCGCGCACCGAAGGCAGATCACTGAATGCGCCCTCTTGAGCGAATTTGAATTTTTCAACAGGCATCGCGTGGATGTCTGTGCGGCGCCAGGCTTCGAGCGACGTGTCGGGGATGGAATTCTTCTTGAAAGCGGACCAGGCTGAGGTTCGGTAGGAAGCGACATCGCCCTGCCCCTTGCGGATATCGGATTCAGCGAAGGCAAAATCCTTTCCGGCAGAGTCGGCGCGGCGCGTCCTTGAAACAATTACTTTGGGTTTTTCCTGCATGTCAGCCGATGCTTCCTTCCATCTGCAATGCAATCAGGCGATTCATTTCAACTGCGTATTCCATCGGCAGTTCCTTGACGAGCGGCTCGATGAAACCGGAAACAACCATGGTGGTGGCTTCCTCTTTGCTGAGACCACGGCTCGTGAGGTAGAAGAGCTGCTCCTCACCCACCTTGCTGACCGAGGCTTCGTGCCCGATGGTCACATCGTCTTCGTCAATCTCGATGTAGGGATACGTGTCTGAGCGGGATTTCGGGTCGAGCAGAAGTGCATCGCACACCACATTGGATTTGACGCCCTTCGCTCCTTTATAAACCTTGACCATGCCGCGATACGAGGCGCGTCCACCGCCTTTGCTGATGGATTTGGATGTAATCTTGCTGGTTGTATTGGGCGCAAAGTGGATCATTTTCGAGCCTGCATCCTGGATTTGATTTGGACCGGCAAACGCCATGGAGAGCAT
>DATKAU010000311.1:0-8920 GCA_035514655.1 Anaerolineales bacterium | reverse complement strand
AGTCATTGCCGTCGTCGCCCATGCGCGAATCCCAGGTCTCGGCGTTCGCCTCCCAGGCCTCCCGGGAAAATTGGTTGGGATCTGTGATCATGAGAGGTGTTTTACCATAAGAACGCAACTCCCGGCAGGGGGTTACATCCGGTAGAATAGAGAAAACGTATGGCAAAGATATTTCTCTCCTACTCACGAAAAGATTCGGCCGTGGCGCGCAAGCTGATCGAAGCCTTCAAGGAAATGGGGCACGATCCCTGGGTGGACTGGGAGGACATTCCCCCCGCCGTAGGCTGGCTCGAGCAGATCTTCCGCGGTATCGAGGGATCGGATACGTTCTTCTTTCTGGTCAGCCCCGATTCGGTTACCTCGGTGGTCTGCGGCGTGGAGGTAAGCAAGGCAGCTGAGAATAACAAGCGCATCATCCCAATCGTCGTCCGCGATGTGAACACCCGGGAGGTCAAGGTCCACCCCACCATTGGCGAATTGAACTGGATCAGATTCCGCGAGGGGGATAGTTTTGAAGAAGCGCTGGCGTTCATCAAGGTCGCCATCGAACTTGACATCGAGTGGCTGGAGGAACACGGCCGGCTCCAATTGCGTGCGCTGGAATGGCATCGTGAAAACGATTCCAGCCTGCTCCTGCGCGGCAGGGATTACCGGCTCTTATGCCCGGACCTCTAAATCATTAAAAAATCTCTCATCCAAAAGATTGACATTCCGACGGGACGTAGTATAACTACACTAACAGAGTCTATCTGACAGGCGGCTTCACTCGTTACGCGAGGCACACATCTCGCGGATCGATTTGAAGTGAAAAGGTCTTGCCTCCAGATGGGTTCTTTATCTTTTAACCCCCCGGAGGTGTGAGTGAACGCGACTTTGAAACTGGGAGAGCATTACATTTTCGATCTCTCCAGCTGCAACCGTGAGATTCTCATGGACAGCGAGAAATCCTATTCGCTGTTTGCGCAAGCCGTGCGCGAAAGCGGCTTGACGGTTGTGGATGAGGGCTTCTACAAGTTCAGCCCCCACGGGTTTACCTGTTTTCTGCTCCTCGCTGAGTCGCATGCCAGCCTGCATGCCTGGCCTGAGCATGGCTACTGTGCCATCGATATCTTCACCTGCGCGATCGGCATGGATATGATGCCCTTGCTGATACGCCTCAAGGAGGCGTTCGGCGCAGACGAATTCGCCCTGCGCAAGTTCGATCGCGAAGCGTCGGTCGAAGCCCGGATGCCGGTTGCGATTTAAGGATGAAAAATGACTGACGTGAAACCTCCCCTATACTGGATCTCCGATTATCTGACACCCGATGATGTCCTGAACCATGCCGTGCACAGAGTCATCCTGCACAAACATACAAAGTTCCAGGAAATGTGGATCGTGGACTGCGGAACCTATGGCAAGGGACTGGTCCTCGATGGCATCTGGCAGTCCTCCACCGGCGATGACTTTCTATATCACGAAGCGTTGGTCCAGCCTGCGTGTGTCAACCACGGCGACCCGAAACGCGGGCTTGTGCTGGGTGGCGGTGAAGGCGCGACCATCCGCGAACTACTGAAATGGAAGAACATGGAGCGGGTGATCATGGTGGACCTCGACCGTGAAGTGGTGGAGGCTTGCAAGGAACATTTCCCTGAAATGCACCAGGGCGCGTTCGACGACCCGCGCGTGGAACTGGTGATTCAGGACGCGGTCGCCTATCTGGATTCGTCCCCCTCGGAATGGGATGTGATCATCTCAGACCTGACCGACCCGATCGAGTCGGGTCCCTCGTTCAAGTTATTTACGAAGGAATACTTTGGAAAAGCAAAGGCAGCATTACGCCCAGGTGGTTATTTCCTTCTACAAGCGGGTCCTGTCTCGCCGCCTTCGATGTCGATGCACATCCGGCTGGTATCCACGCTCAAGGCGGTGTTCAAACATGTGCATTCGTATCACATCCATGTGCCAATGCTTGGGCACCCATGGGGCTTCATCCTTGCAAGCGATGCGCCTATCAACACCCGTCCCGACCCCGCCGACGTGGATACACTGCTCGCTGAAAAGACAAATGGTCAATTCAAGATGTTCGACGGCATCACCCTGCTGGGATTGATGCAATCGCCCAAACACATCCGCGATGCAATTGCCAGGGAGACCACGGTATATACGTTGGAGCATCCGCCCGTGTTCAGCACACAGGAATTGCCCCACTGATGGATTAAGCCACAGGCTGATCACAACAGCCCTCCACAAAATGGGTTTTGACCGCCGACTACTGACCGTAGACCACGGTCTGCCGTCGGCGGTCTGTGGTTTTGCAGGCTGCGCATCGGAATTATTTCAGGGATATCAATGAGCATCTGGTTCACGGAAGAATTACACCCCTATTATCGAAAAGGTATCCGCGTCAAAAGGATTTTGGCAGACGAACAAACCGAATTTCAGCACATCCAGTTCGTCGAAACCGAATTCTTCGGCAAGGCGATGATCCTCGACGGCATCATCCAACTTACCGAACGCGACAACATGGGCTATCACGAAATGATTGTCCATGTGCCAATGCTCGCCGCCGGAGAACCGAAGCGCGTGCTGATCATCGGCGGTGGGGATGGTGGTTCCCTGCAACAGGTGCTCCGCTTCCCATCGGTCGAAGAGGCTGTGGTCTGTGAATTGGATCGACGCGTGGTGGACCTTTCTCGCGAGCACTTCGCCGCTTCGTTCGGCGACCCGTGGGCTGATCCACGCGCCAAACTGATCGTAAGAGACGCGTTTGCGTATCTCGACGAAAAGCCCGGCTATTTCGACGCGATCATCTCAGACACGACAGATCCCATCGGCATGGCGGAGCGTTTGTTCTCGGAGGAGTTCTACAAGCTCATGGTACGAGCCCTCGCTCCAGGCGGCGCGGCAGCCACCCAATGTGAACAGCCCTTCTTTGATATTGAGTTGATCAAAACGATTTATCAATCTGTGAAAGCGCTGGTCAAACACCCCGCCTACTACTATGCCAATATCCCCGCCTACCCCGGCGGCGGGATCGGTTTCATGTACGTCTCTAACACATCATGGGAAAACGGATTGAAAACACCCTATCCGCCGGGCAAAAATAATTACATCAATCCTGAAATCCACAAAGCGGCGTTCGCCCTGCCGGAGTTTTTCAAACGGGAGCTATACGGGTAATAATACCGATTTAGGGAGCAGGCAGTCAGCATCCATATTAATACGGAGTTTCGCTTATGGGGGTGTGAGAGCAGCGACTACCTGTCGTTCTTTAGTGGAAACGCGGATTCCTTTTCAGATCGTCCCCATTTGGTGGTGAAGTATTATCTTCCGTGAAGTCAAAAATGGATTAGGCATCCTGCTTAATCAGGTCAAATCGAGCAGGACGACACAGGTTGTGTATAAAACATGACCTGTGTTTTTAATGTCGGCACCACGGAAATACGGCTTTGGAACTTGGCCGGCTGAAAAGTACCTTGAATGGGGATATAATGTCACCAGAGCGGTTGAATCCCCCTCCAATGAGTGTCCTGGCAATAATTTAATCGTCTTTCATTCTCAACCAACAGGCCGGCTTGTGACATGAAAATTTTCATCTCCTACCGTCGGGCAGAAGATAACAAATCGTTCATTGTGGGGACGATTCACAAAATGATCGCGGATGCATTCGGGGCGAACGAAGTCTTTCGCGATTTGAATGATATCGCCGGGGGGGCGGAGTGGCGGAAGGTGCTGGAACACGAGATCAACACCTGCCGCGTCATGCTGGTCATCATCGGTCCGGAATGGGCGAACCTGACCAATTCTGATGGCCAAAAACGGTTGGAGGATCCCAACGATGTCACTCGTTGGGAGGTCGAAACCGGATTGAATCGGAGTGCGGAGGGAGCCGCGACTGTCATCCCGGTTCTGGTGACCGGGGCAGGCGTTCCGAACGCAGGCGATCTTCCTCCGATCCTGCGCCCCTTGTTGGAAAAAAACGTGGTTCAAATCCGGAATTATCCCGATTTTGAGCGCGACATGGATGAGTTAATCCACGATATTCGCACCTCGGTTGGGTTCGCCGTGGATGATATCGAGATCGATGAATCGTTTGAGCCGCGCACTGTGCGCATTGCTGAAGGTCCATTCAAGATGGGGATACCGTCGGGGGATGAAATCACACCTGCAGGAATGCCCCAGCATGAAGTCAACCTGCCCGTGTTCCGAATCGGGGTTGCCCCCGTAACCAACGCCCAGTACGCAGTGTTTGTGGAAGAGACGCGTACGCGCGCTATGCCCATTTTGGGCTGGGTAGGCCAAAAGCCTCACGAGGATCGGCAGGAGCACCCGGTAGCCGGTGTTACCTTCAAGGAAGCCCGGGATTATTGTGTCTGGTTAAGCAAGAAAACAAACCGTGAATATATGATACCTAATGAGGCGCAATGGGAGAAAGCCTGCCGTGGAGGTTCCACAAGCAGATATCCATGGGGGGACGATCCCGCTCCCGAACGAAGCAATCACGGCAAAGGATCGATTGCCGCGGTGAACGCTTACCTCGCGCAAAACGATTTCGGAATGCTTGATCTTGTCGGCAACGTCCGTCAATGGACATCCTCCCTATGGGGCGAGAGCCGGGTCAAACCGGATGATAAATTTGGCTATCCCTGGAAGAACGATCGCCGGAACGATATTAACGCCAGTTCCCAGATCTTGCGTGTAGTACGAGGCAGTTCCTTTGCCGAGGATGATGTGAACCTGTTCTGCACGAGCCGGAAAGGACAGCTCCCCGGTGATGCCGGCTGGACCGGCGCGGGAATCAGTTTTCGCGTGGCAATGAAGGTCTGATACTTCCAGTTTTTCGAGGAGCCTGCAACACATGATTGCAAATGACCCAAACGAGGACACCCTCAAGGTGTTGAAAGACATCGTCCTGCCTTTCCTTCAGGATGGAACCATCATCCCCATCATCAGCAACTCCTTCCGTATCGAGCAGATCTTCCAGGCTGATCCCGAACTGCGCGAGTCGCTGAAAAAAGAAGCGAAATATTACGACGATGCAAGTACGCTCGAACAACAACTGACGAAACTCTGGTCAGCAACCATTAATTACCCCATGTCGGACGACCGGAACCTGGCGCGTGTGGCACAGTACCTTCAGATCGCAAAACAGGATACAGAACTCCCCAAGATCGAATACATCAACCTCATCAATGACCGCCTGTTGAAACTGTCTGAAAACGATCCCGGTTACAAAGACAAGGTCGCTGAACTCCGCGCACGCATCCACCAGAACCAGAGGTTGATCTTTTCCGAGACGGCACAGAAATTGGAATACCCGCGCGGGTCTCCCGCCGGGCGGCCGGATCCCCTGGAACTGCTTGCCAGCCTCGACCTGCCCATCTTCATCACGACGAGTTATTCAAATTTCCTCGAAGCCAAATTGGAAAAACTGGGAAAGCCTGCGCGCACCCAACTCTGTTTCTGGGATGGTAATAAGGTCGGCATCAACCCGGAACACCTGCCCGACCCGAAATTCAATCCCACCCCGCAGAATCCAGCCGTGTACCATCTCTTCGGCATGGAACCATACATGGATACAATCGTTCTGAGTGAGGACGATTACATAAACTTCCTGATCACCGCGGCCGAGGGGTTTGCTTCGCAGGACCTGTACCCCTCACCGCTGCGGCTGGCCCTCCCCACTGCACGCCTGATCCTGATCGGGTACAACCTGCGCGAGTGGGATTTCCGCGCCCTATTCCGCTTCCTCCTAATGGCACGAAAGACTGCCAAAAAAAAGAAGAAGAGCATTGCCATTCAGTTACGGCCCGTGCTGGGCAACCAGGATTATCAGATGAATTCGGAAAAATATCTCGAGCAATTTTTCGACGATCACGACTTCACCGTGGTTTGGAACAATCCCGATGAATTCATCTACAATTTGATCGATGCGAAAAATGCCGGGAAAAGCCAGCCATGAACAGCCAGACACCGACACCTTATATTGGACCGCGGACATTTCTGGAGACTGAGAGCGACCGCTTTTTTGGCCGTGAGACGGAGACCCGCGATCTGCTTGCATTGGTGGTCTCGGAACGGCTGGTTGTTTTTTACGCCCAATCCGGGGCAGGGAAAAGCTCGCTCGTCAATACATGCCTGATCCCCGACCTGCGAAAACGTAGCTATGAGATCTTCACGGGCCGCGTGGCCGGGGATGCACCTACTGGGATTAAGCCTGATAACGTCTTTACTTTCAATCTTTTGCGCAGTCTCGCCATTAAGGAGAGGAACGCGGCATCGCTGGCTTCACAAACAATTGGCGAATTTCTCCAACAACGTTCTGGCTCGAAGGCGGCCAACGCAGATGAAGACTTACTGTCAAACGTTCTGATCATCGACCAGTTCGAGGAAATTTTCAGCACCCACCATGAAGAATGGGAGAAGCGCGAAGGCTTCTTCAAACAGCTTGCGCAGGCTCTGGAAGACGATCCGTATCTTTCGATTGTTCTGGTCATGCGCGAGGACTATATCGCCTCCCTGGATCCGTACAGCCATCTCGTCCCAAGCCGGTTCAGACGCCGGTATTACATGCAAAGGCTGGAGCGCGAGGCAGCGCTCGAAGCGATCAAAAAACCGGTGGAAAAAATACGCCCCTATGACGATGGTGTGGCGGAACGCCTCGTCAACGATCTCTCCGGCATCAAAATCCAGCGGGCGGATGAAACGACGGAGATCCAACCCGGTCAATTCGTAGAGGCCGTCCAGCTCCAGTTGGTATGTTTCAAACTTTGGAAAGGTTTGAGTGCGGGGGATCGCATCACCTTTCAAGACCTCGATAAACTCGGACATGTCGACCTTGCGCTGGAGGAGCATTACGCCGAACGAGTCCGCGAAGTGGCGGAGCGAAAAAAGGTCAGTGAGCGCCTCATCAGGGAATGGTTCGGGAAAAAATTGATCACCCCGGGCGGTACGCGCAACATGGTGCTTCGAAACCTGCGAAAGGTGGGGGGTGAGCTACCCGATGACGTGATCCAAGCGCTGCAAAGTGATCTCGTGCGCGCCGAACAGCGAGGCGCCTCGGCATTCTACGAATTGACTCACGATCGGCTCGTGGAACCGATTATTGCCAACAACAAGAAGTGGTTCGATAACCTGAGCCCACTGCAGCGTCAGGCTGCTCTGTGGTACGACCAGGGACGAAATGAAACCTGGTTGTTTGGCGATCAGGCACTGGCAGAGGTGGAAGCCTGGGCTGCAGAGCATCAGGATGAATTAACCCCGATCGAGATTGAATTTTTGGAGGAATGCAGGACGAAACAAAGGGAAAAAGAAGAGAGACTCGAATTCGCAACCCAACAACAAAAGTCACGTCAGCGGCGTACCATCACAAATCTCTTGATTATTGCCGCCCTTGTCACGTCCGGGCTAGCCGTATTCGGTATTGTGCAAGCGAGCAAGGCAAATACGAATGCGCAGGCGGCGCAGACGGCGAGGATACGTGCTGATAATAACGCGATAACTGCACAAGCGATCGCCCTAACTTCCCAGGCAGTTGCGGATGAAGCACAAAAACAATCCGGCATTGCCCGCGCGGGCGAACTGGCGGCACAATCACAGCGGTTACTCACCACAAATCTTCAAAACTCCCTTCTGCTTGCTGTTGAAGCTTTCGATATGGCGGATACACTTCAGTCTCGAACAGCCCTGCTGGATGCCGCGGTTGCCAGTCCCCAATTGCTTCAGTTCCTCCCCCCAGGCCATACGGAAACAGTAACCAGTGTTGCCTTCAGCCCGGATGGGAAAATTCTTGCCTCGGGCAGCGCAGATGACAACATACTCTTGTGGGATATGGATACAAGCCAGCTCATCGGTCAGCTCCCAGGGCATAAAGATGATGTAAGCTCTCTTGCCTTCAGCCCGGACGGGAAAATCCTCGCCTCGGGCAGCGCAGATGCAACTATCGCCTTATGGGATGTGGAGGAACTACAACGAATCGCCCACCTCAAGGAACATACCAGTTATGTATCCAGCGTTGCCTTCAGCCCCGACGGCAAAATCCTTGCCTCTGGAGGTTATGACAACACCATCATTTTCTGGGATGTGGAAACCGGCCAACTACTCGATCAGCTCAAGGAACAATCAAGTTATGTATCCAGCATCGCCTTCAGTCCAGACGGAAGCATCCTTGCCTCCGCCGGCGGAGATCAGGCCATCAATGTGTGGAGTGTGGATTCCTTCCGGCTCATCGGACGGTTGCCCATCGAGATTTCAAGTGTTTCCAGCGTTGCCATCAGCCCTGATAGTCAAATCCTCGCTTCGGCTAATTCAGATTACACCATAAGCCTATGGGATTTGAACTCGCTTGAACCCATAGGAGTCCTCGAAGGGCATACATCCTTTATAAACTCCATAGCCTTCAAGCCCGACAGCAGAATCCTCGCTTCGGGGAGTTATGACAACACGATCATTCTGTGGAATGTGGAATCCCTCCAGTCCATTGGAAAACTCCCGGGAACATCTGGCTTTGTCTCAGTTGCATTCAGCCACGATGGAAGGATGCTCGCCTCAGGCGGTTATGATACTACTATTCACCTGTGGGATATTGAAAGATCGAATCCCATAAGCCAGCCTCTCCCCGGGAATGCAAGTTTCGTTACCAGTGTCGCCTTCAGCCCAGATGGCAAGATCCTCGCTTCTGGCAGCGATGACAATATTATTCACCTGTGGGATATGAATACACGTCAGATCATGGCTCGTCTAGCCGGGCATACGGATGTCATCTCCTCCATCGCATTCAGTCCTGATGGCAGAATCCTCGCCTCAGGAAGTGGGGACAGGACCGTTCAACTTTGGGATATGGAAACCCATCGACGACTTGGTCAACTGACAGAGTACGAGGATTATGTTACCAGTGTTGCCTTCAACCCGGATGGCGAAAGCCTTGCTGCCAGCAGCT
>DATKAU010000310.1:0-5952 GCA_035514655.1 Anaerolineales bacterium | reverse complement strand
CCGATGATCCAGTCTGCCTGGCTGGCGGAATGTCCGCGTTGGTGTTGTTTCACGAGCGATCCGAATACATCCGACATGTGCTCATTGAGCGCGCCGGGTTGCTGTGAGTAGACTAGTTTGGCTTCGAATTGTGTCACACCGTGGGTCAGTTCGTGTCCCATGATGTCTATAGCAATAGTGAATCGGTTGAACAACCGCTCATCGACAGGGAGGTTTTCATCGCCGTCGCCGTATACCATCTGTTGACCGTCCCAGAAGGCGTTATCGTATCCCACTCGGTAATGCACGGTTGAGTCGAGCCGCATGCCCTCGCCGTCAATCGAATTTCTCCCGTACACATCGTTGAATAGATCATACGTAGCACCGCTCCCGTCGAACGCCTCGTTTACCGTCACATCGGACGAAGGCGGATCATTCTCCCTGCGGACGGCTGTGCCGGGCAAACTTGATCCGTTTCTTGCATCATAGACGATCCGGTCCTTGACTCCCGACACGACACGAAAAGCTGCGGGGGAAAAATCTGCCATCATGGCACGCTGGCCGCGCATTTGTGCGGAGTCTTTCATGGTCAGGAGTGCATATTCCCGCTGGGCGGTTGTGCCCTTCATGGCAATCTGCTTCAACATGTGCGGAGGAATGATGCAAAGAATGGGGGAGTGGTTGTGCATGTGATTTTCCTTTCCGGTGTGGTAGCGGATCCAAGCGTTGACAGTATACGTCTTTTCAAACCAAATATCAACAGAGACTTCGGGCGCCTCGGTGTAGTGGGGTGAACAAATCGAGAAGTTTCAATGAAGGGTTAGCAATGTCTGCTTTTGTTCGACGCTCTCGCCAGCCTTCACTTTTATCCGCTGGACCTTTCCGTCGCGCGGCGATTTGAGTTCGTTTTGCATTTTCATCGATTCCAGGATCAGCAGGACCTGTCCTTTTATCACATCCTGCCCTTCAGTAACAGGAATTGCCACGATCAGCCCAGGCATTGGCGCTTTGAGGTTGAATTCACCGGACTCCACTACTCCGCCGCCTGCCGCGCTTCGCAATCGTTTTTCGCGCTCATTCTCGACAACGACGGGGAATAAATGCCCGCGCAATAGCACCTGCCAGTGGTCATCGACTGCTGCCACGTAGGCTTCGTGCGATTTCCCGTCCGCGATCAATGAATAGACCGGCTGGCCGCTGACTGATTCGAAGTCCACGGTGTAGAGCTTCCCGTTTACACTCAAATGATGGTCGTCAACTATCTCGATGGTATATTCTTTATCTGCTACTGTCGCGATATATTTCATCAGTTATCTGTGCATCCTTTCCCAGCGGCCCACCCACTTCCAGTTGCTGGTATCGCGTTCATTCCGGTTGACGATCTGCGCCGATTTTTCTGTTTCGCGGTGGGCTACAAGCGCGGCAAGCATCGCCGCAACCTCTGTGATGTCCTCGCGGAACTCATCCACCTCATCCATCGAGAAGCGTTCCTCGACGAAGCGTGTATCGTATTGCCCGCCCATGAAACGATGCGAATCCATCAGGGTCTGGTGGAATGGGATGTTGGTGCGCACGCCGACGATACGATATTCCTCGAGTGCGCGCCTCATCCGCAGGATCGCCTGTGCACGCGTCTCCCCCCAGACGATCAGCTTGGCGATCATCGGATCATAGAACGGAGTAATCTCAAACCCTGGGTATACGCCGGTGTCGACCCGCACCCCAGGACCCGTCGGCAGCAGGCTGTGCGTGATCCTTCCAGTGGAAGGCATGAAGTTGTTGTATGGGTCCTCGGCATTGATACGGCATTCGATGGCATGACCGTTAAATTTCACATCCTCCTGCCGGTAGCTGAGCGTCCGCCCGCGCGCGATGCGGATTTGTTCCTTCACGATATCGATGCCTGTCACCATCTCGGTCACCGGGTGCTCCACCTGGAGTCTCGTATTCATTTCAAGGAAATAATAGTTATTGTCCTTGTCCAGCAGGAATTCAATTGTCCCCGCGTTGACGTAGTCCACTGCCTGCGCGGCTTTCACCGCCACGGTTCCCATCCTGGCGCGCAAGTCATCGTCCAATGCAGCGGATGGCGCCTCCTCGAGCAGTTTTTGGTGCCGGCGCTGTAATGAGCATTCGCGCTCGCCGAGGTGAATGACGTTCCCATGTTTATCGGCAAGGATTTGGAACTCGATATGCCGCGCGCCTTCGACGAGTTTTTCGAGGTATACATTACCGTCACCAAACGCCGACTCCGCCTCGCGTCGCGCAGATGTTAGGAGCTGGGGCATCTCCTCGAGGGACTTTACCTCCCTCATGCCTTTTCCGCCTCCGCCTGCCGTGGCTTTGATCAACAACGGGAAACCGATCTGAGGCGCCTTGGAGAGTAGATCCTCGTTGGACAAGTTCCCCACATCCTCCGTGCCAGGCACAACGGGCACACCTGCCGCGATGACCGTGGCGCGCGCCTCCATTTTGTCTCCCATTGCGGCAATCGAGGATGCCTTGGGTCCGATGAAGGCAATGCCTGCCTCTTCGCACGCGGTGGCAAAATCGTCGCGCTCGGCAAGGAAACCATAGCCAGGGTGGATGGCATCTGCCCCGGATTTGCGCGCAACGCCGATGATCTTATCCGCCCGCAGATACGATTCGCGCGATGGAGCAGGACCGAGCAGGTATGCCTCATCCGCATAGCGGACGTGCAGTGCGCTCCGATCCGCTTCGGAATACACCGCTACGGTTTCGATCCCCAGTTCGCGGCAGGCGCGGATAATCCGGACGGCAATTTCTCCGCGATTGGCAATCAATACTTTTTTGAACATAATATTTCCTCGTGTAGGGGCGGGGTCTCCCCATTCAGGGCGAGATAACCTCGCCCCTACGGTTCATTACAACGGAATATTCCCGTGCTTCTTGGCGGGGTTCGCATCGCGCTTGTTGCTCAACATTTCAAGCGCATTGATCAGGCGCGGGCGCGTTTCCTTCGGCTCGATCACATCGTCGATGTAGCCGCGTTCCGCCGCTACGTAGGGGCTGGCGAATTTTTCGCGATAATCGGCGACCAGCTCCGCTTTCTTCTTCGCGGGATCTTTTGCTTTTTCCAATTCCTTGCGGAAGATGATATTCACCGCACCGTCCGGTCCCATCACGGCGATCTCGGCGCTAGGCCAGGCAAGGTTCACGTCACTGCGGATGTGCTTCGAGGACATCACGCAGTACGCGCCTCCGTATGCTTTGCGCGTGATAACAGTCAATTTCGGGACGGTGGCTTCACAATAGGCATACAATAATTTCGCGCCCGAACGGATAATGCCGTGATGTTCCTGATGAGTCCCGGGTAAAAATCCCGGCACGTCTTCAAAAGTCACAATGGGGATGTTGAACGAATCGCAGAACCGCACGAAGCGCGCGCCTTTCTCGCTGGCATCGATATCGAGCACACCTGCGAGCACAGCAGGCTGGTTGGCTACGATGCCCACCG
Source organism: Anaerolineales bacterium (assembly GCA_035514655.1). Taxonomy (GTDB): domain Bacteria; phylum Chloroflexota; class Anaerolineae; order Anaerolineales; family Villigracilaceae; genus Defluviilinea. The sequence goes on along the minus strand of DATKAU010000310.1, from coordinate 2,495 downwards.
AATGTCCGCCCAGCCGCGTGAAACCAACCACGATGTTTTGTGCGTAGTTTTCGTGAATCTCAAAGAATTGACCGCCATCCACGATCATTCGGATGACTTCCTTGATGTCGTACGGCTTGTTGGCATCCTCGGGGATGATGGTGTTGAGCGCCTCGTCCATGCGGAGCGAATCCTCCACCGGCACGAAAGGAGGGTCTTCCATGTTGTTTTGGGGGAGATAGCTCAGCAGTTTACGGATCAAGTACAGCGTATCCGCTTCGCTTTCGGCGGCAACGTGGCAGACGCCTGATTTTTCAGAATGCACGCTCGCGCCGCCCAATTCCTCGAAGGATACCTCCTCGTGCGTCACGGTTTTCACCACGTCAGGCCCGGTGACGAACATGTAGGATGTGTCCCGCGTCATGAAGATGAAGTCAGTGAGGGCAGGGGAGTAGACCGCGCCTCCGGCGCACGGTCCCATGATGGCGGAGATTTGCGGGATGACGCCCGACGACATGGTGTTGCGTAAAAAGATGTCTGCATACCCGGCAAGCGAAACCACACCTTCCTGGATGCGCGCGCCGCCCGAGTCGTTCAAGCCAATCATCGGAGCGCCGCTCTTCATCGCCATATCCATGATCTTGCAGATCTTTGCCGCGTGCACCTCGCCGAGACTGCCGCCGAACACCGTGAAATCCTGCGAGAAGACGTACACCAGCCTGCCTTCGATCGTACCCCAGCCGGTGACCACTGAATCGCCGACGAATTTCTGTTTATCGAGATCGAAATCGTGTGTGCGGTGCTGAACGAATGCATCCACTTCACGGAAGGATCCGCGGTCGAGCAGGAGATCGATCCGTTCCCGCGCGGTCAGCCGTCCCTTTGAGTGCTGTACCTTGATTCGCTCCTCACCGCCCCCGAGCCGCGATTTCGCCTTTTGATCATGCAGTTTCTGGATGTTGGTCTGGTTGCTCATGGTCCTCGCTTCTGGTCAGATAATACCGCGTAGTGCCGTGGAAGGTGGTGACAATGATAACGCCGATTAGCAAACACGATGCCGCTGCGGCAAAAGGCAGGTTTGGACTGGGTGATTCAAAGATTGCGCGCTCGACCCAAAACTCAACCAGCCACCCGAAGGTGGATGCAAGCACAGCCGATCGCGTCCATGATTTTCTGCGGAGGATGCCCCATAGCAGGACGCACCCCGCGACGCCCCAGCCTGCTCCCGTGATCGATAGATACAGCGGGCTGAGACGCGCCTCGAATTCAGTCAGCACCTCCCACCAGCGGATGGCGGCAAGGAAACGGATCGCGCCCCACGCTGTAAGCATTAACACCAGCCATAGGAGCAGGGTTACACCGAGGGGACGTCTGGGCGGCATGGATATCTCTTTCGAAACAGAATCAGTTATCGGCTGGCTGCGAAGCGGAAGCGGATGCTTCATCCGGCGGGTGGAATTGCAGGAGTTGTTTTCCGCCGTAGAAGATGTCAGTTGACACGAGATATTCGTTGTACTGCCCGTCGTAGGGAAGTTGATTAAGCAGGGCGGGGTTCGCAAGGACGTAATCCAACCCCATCTCACTGAGAAATTCACCTGCGCGTCCCGCCTGAAGCGCTTCGAAGTAGGCATTGCTGTTGATCAAACCGTCCATATTGACGATGGTGCGGTCCTGGATAAAGTAGCCCACGTTGCCGCCGCCGGTAAACCCGATGAGACTGCCCGGTTCCGTATTTTCCTCAAGCAAAACGGCGATATCCATATATGGAGTATCGGGTGACCAGCGATTGTAGCGCATCACGTTTTGCATGCCTGTGCTGTAAATCTGCCACATATTGGAACCGAAATATAAAACCAATCCCCAGACAATGTATTCCCTGTATGGAATTTTGCTGGTCAATGAATACAAGACTCCGATGACAAGACAAATCACAAGGATTGCCGCGATCCGCTGGCTGACCCAGTACCATTCCTTGAACGCGGAATACCCTGCCGCGTGATAGTACAGGGCTTGCAGGATGGAGCCTCCGATCAGGGGAATGAGACTCAATTGTGTAACGCTTCGTTTGCTCACGCGCGTATTGAGCGCAAGCAAACCATAGATCGCAACAGCCAATGTGACAAGCATTAACAGGTATTGCGATTGTGTTTCAGCATTAGTGTTCGCGTATCGCCTTACCCAATCGCCCAAAGTATTAGCAATGGGAACCCATCCCAAGCCGTCGGGCTCGAAGCCTAAGCCGAAGAAATCAAAGGGATCGCGCGTCGCTCCGCCGTACACGCGCGCAGGGAAGGATCCCCACCAGCGTTTGACCTGCCCGCTGACGGGAGAAAACGTCCCGAAGGCGAATTTGCTCCACAACATATATACTGCAAGTGTGCCGACGAGGACACCAAAATAGGCAGCTCCATCACGCAGCCAGACTTTCCAATTCTCCCGAATTTCAAGGAGGGGATGCTCCGGCTGGCTTTGTTCAAGCCTCCCGTGCCAGTGGAGGTATGCCAGCCTCGTCAGAC
>DATKAU010000309.1:0-12027 GCA_035514655.1 Anaerolineales bacterium | reverse complement strand
GGCCGGGAAGAACACGGGAGTCCGCGAACTTTTTCTTCCGACGCTTCGTCCATGGCCAATGTTCCAGCCCGTATCCCGTCAGATGCACAACCGCGTCCACATCATTGACAAGATGACCCCAGCCCTTTGTGGTCATCCCATCCCAATGAACATGCAACGCATTCGACTGGGTGCGTCGCGTCAGGACAAGCACCTCGTGCCCGTCTGCGAGCAGGGACCTTGTCAGCCGGGTCCCGAGAAATCCGGTCCCCCCGGCAATCAGAACTTTCATGATAACTCCTGTGCAAAATCCGGTTGGCGGCTTTTACGGATTCAATAATTCGGCATATAATCGTGCCTGTTACGGAGACGGAATGCACGAACCTGTCCTTGTGCTAAACGCCAACTTTGAACCGATCAACATCTGTACCACACGCCGTGCAGTCGGTTTGCTGCTGGCAGGTAAAGCCGGCATGGTATTGAATGGACGCGGGCACATTCGCACCGTAAGGGAGTTGATTCCGCGCCCCTCGATCATCCGGCTGGAGAGCCAGATCCATCGGCCGCGCCCGCACGTCAAATTGACACGCCGTGAAGTCTTTCGCCGGGACAATTATACTTGCCAGTACTGCGGCAAACGCGACAGCGGCTTGACCGTCGATCACGTCATCCCGCGGCATCTGGGAGGAGCGCACATGTGGACGAATGTTGTCACTGCCTGTCCACAGTGCAATCATCGGAAAGGGGGCAGACGCATCGAGGAGTCGCACATGCGACTGACCCATAACCCGAAAGAACCGCCCGCCAACGCGGCGTATATCTACGGCAAACATGTGCATGAATATCGCGATTGGGAGCCGTATATCAACGGCTGGTAATAGAGGTCCGACATTGAAACGGTCGCCTGGTGGCGACCGTTTGTTTTATAAATCGATGGTCATGAAATCTGTGGCAAGGATTACCTCGCCCGCATAATTCTTTTTTGCCTCGGCGACCAGATCCAGATCCCCTTTCGCATACCTTCCGCTGGGATAGTGGATCAGATAGAGTTTGTCCGCCTCCGCTTTGGCTGCAATCTCGCCTGCCTGCTCGGCGGAGGAGTGACCAAAGGTCGCACCTGCCGCTTCGTGGATGAGTATATCAGCGCCATCAGAAAGCCGCACCGTTTGTTCACATGGTTCGGTATCACATGAATACGCAAGGACCTTGCCGATTTTTTTACATTCCACACGCAAGCCGATCGTCGGGATCATGTGGTGCACGGGTGATGAACGGACGTTGAATTCGGCACAGTCGAGCACAGGCGCAAACTCCGCCGCAGGCAACCGGTAAAAACCGACTGGAAAAAAGTTGGGCCATTCATCCCAGCCGTAAAATCCCATCAAGGCTTCGAGTTTGTCCATTGTATTGTGCAAACCGTAGATATTGATCGGCTTCGAGCGTCCCATCAGCCACATGTCCATGAGCAGCAGCGGCACGCCTGCAACATGATCAGGATGAAAGTGAGTGATGACAATATCCGTGAGCGAGTTGAAATCCACCCCCGCTTGTTCGAGTCGCACCACAGGCGTACTTACACAGTCGACCAGGATGGTGCGTTCGTCCCCCACAATAACGAGATGGGTATTTTCATGCTCGATGGTGGGCACCGCATTTGACGAACCCAGGATAATCACTTTCGGCATCAGTGGCTCGTTGTTAAAGGATTGGAAATGCCAGCCTGATCAGGGCGGGCGTGAGATATATTTCAATTATCGCTGCAATGGCAAGCAAGGGGATAACCAGCCCGATGAAGACACGCGACCAATCCGCAAGTGACACGACCAGCACTTCACCGAGGCTTTTGTCGGGCTGAGGCGTGACCAATTGCGCGCCAGCTTTAAACATCGCTGCTGTGGCAAGGAATACCGCGGTCAGCTCAAAAATACCATGCGGCAGGACGCCCGTCACGAACAGCAGCCAAGGGGATAAGCCGATCAGACTTGCCGCGCCCAACACCCCTCCCACCAACCCCATGTTGATAATGAACACCGTGATACCGAGTGTGCCGAAGGATATCAAACCAAGCAACAAAATCACAACGGTGGCACGTGTGTTGTGAAAAAACAACAGCGGAGCGGGGAGCATCTGTGTGGCGATATCCAGATCTGCCAGATTCCCAGCCACAAGGGTCTTGATCCGATCAACCCGGTCCGGCGTCAGGTCGACATACACCGGAACATTCGCCACCACCCAGATATAACTAACAACGACGGATGCCACAGCGATCACGCATACCATAATCATTGAGCCGCGCAATTGACGGACCGTCCTCGGCAGTTCCACTCGGTACCAATCCCGCACGGATACAGCACCGCCGGTAAAACGATTCTGGAATGTGCGCCAGATCTGTTTGATGTTGAAAGAGTCGATCTCACGCCCCAACAGGTATTCGCGCCGGAAGTGCGCAAGTCCCAGGCGGACAATTAAACCCGATAACAAAGTCACTCCAACGATGGCATACCATAACACATCCTCATTGCCCCAGAAGATCAACACCGTCTCTCCCTGCAGCAAAAAAGCAACTGGAACCACAATAAAGGAGGCCAGCAAATTTGCCGCGCGGATGGTGGTGGCTTGCACGGAAATCACAATGGCTGTACTGACCATTAGTATGGCATGCGCAAAAGTGAGCAGCAGGATTAACGCCAGCATGTACGCGCTCGGGAAGGCGACATCGCGCCGGGAGACGAGGGCGAGATAAATCCCGATCGACGCGTAACTGAACACCAGCGGGGTTGCAATTCCCACCAGCAGTTTGCCGAGATACATGTGTCTATCTTCAAGCGGGGAACTCAGCAAGGGCTCAATCGTGCCGCGTTCCTTTTCACCCACGAACGACTCCAGAGCGACCACCAGCGTGAAAGACAGAGGGAAGAAGCCGATCACCAACACAACGAACGGGATCAGATTATCGAGGATCAAATCGCCGCCGAAGCGGTTCATGAAACTGATTGCCTGCCTCGTGGTTTCGTCGGCGATGAACGGGAACAATGTAACGAGCAACAGCATCGGAACCACAATCCGCCAGTCGCGGAACTGATCGAGAAACTCCCGCCGTGCCACCATCCAGATCGCATCGAAACTACGCCGCATACGACACCCCCTGCGCATCAGCCATGGTCTTCAAATATACCTGTTCCAATTTCCGCGGTACTTCCTGAAACGAAACCAGCGGCGCGTTCCGGGAGGTTAATGCCTGCACCAGTTTTGGATTCGCGGCAAGCGGCGCCTCCACACGAAACCGGAGGCTGGTGCCGCTTCGAGAGGTTAACTCCACCCCCGAAGGCAGATTCAGATCGCCCGCGTCGAATGCTTCGGCAAATTTCGCCTCGTATTCCACAGGCCCAAGCACCTGTCGTTTCAGCTCATCCAGGGTGCCGTTCAAAAGGATTTTCCCGCGATAAATGATCGCAATGCGGTCGGCGAGCGCCTCGGCTTCAGAAAGATTATGCGTACAGATGATGATCGTCCGCTGTGAGGAGCGCAACCGTGCGATCTCATCACGCACCAGGCGTGTGGATTCGGGATCCATGGCAGAGGTCGGCTCATCCAGCAGTAACACCGACGGATTGTGCATCAACGCCCGGGCGAGCGCAAGTTTTTGTTTCATTCCTTTCGAGTATTCACCCGATCGGCGCCTCGCTGCCGCCTCCAGACCGAAGTATTGAAGCAGGTGATCGGATCGTGATTTTCTCGCAGCTGGGTCGAGGCCGTATATCTTGCCAAAAAATTCCAGATATTCGATGGCGTTCATCCGCATATACAACCCGTGCTGCTCTGTCAGCACACCGACATTGGCGCGCACATCCTGGGGTAGTTTCGTCACATCGAAACCTGCCACGCGTGCCCAACCGCGGGTCGGGTTGAGGAGTGCGGTCAACATGCGGACCGTGGTCGTCTTGCCTGCACCGTTCTGCCCAAGCAAGGCAAGGATCTGCCCAGGCTGGACGTTCAGCGTTACACCGTCCACCGCCCAGAAATCGCCATTAAATTGTTTACTCAAATCGTATGTTTCGATCATTTAATTTCCTACTTTTCATGGTCAGCATATTCACTGGCAATTTTACAGTCAATAAGACAACAGTCCCCCTGCAGTTTTGACAGGTGATGGGGGTCTCTCTCTAACAGACTGATTATTCGGCTGAATGTGACGCACCCGAAACCGCCAGTCTACGGTGCCGCCAAAATAGGGCAGCCGCGGAACAGACCGCGACCCCAGCCATGATCGTCTGGTTGATATTGATTCCGCCCACGAGCGAAGCGTCAAGCCTTAAAAAGTCGAGCAGGAAGCGCCCTGCCGGATACGCGATCAAATAAATCAGGAAGATATCGCCGCTCATTAGCCGATCGGCGAATCGACGCGACACCCACAAAAGCAGGAACATATTCCCCAGGTTCCAAAGCGACTCATAGAGGAACAGCGGGTGGTAATACTCTGCGTCAAGATAATTCGGCAGGCGATACGCAGGATCGATAAAAATCCTCCACGGCAAGTTTGTAGGCGCGCCATAGAGTTCCTGATTGAAGAAATTCCCCCACCGCCCGATTGCCTGACCCAAGGCAAGGCTGGGCGAGGCAATATCCGCCCATTCGGCAAAGCTGAGGTTGTGCCTGCGCGAATAAAAATACAAGACAATCGCACCGCCGATGACCGCCCCGGGGATTCCAAGCCCGCCCTTCCAGATGGCAAGCGCATCGAGCGGATGCGATAAATACCATGCCGCGGTCACGCCTGAGGAGGGCGGAGGCGTAAGGATGTGCCAGATGCGCGCACCGGCAATACCGCCGACAAGCAGATAGGTCAGTAAATCCCAGACAATCTCCGGCGGATGGCCGCGTTGTTTCGCTTCGCGCGTGGCCAGCCATGCACCAGCCACCGCGCCAAGCATCAGAATGATCCCGTAATAACGCACGACGCGTTCCGCGCCGAACAATACAAAGTGCATCCCATCGAATTGAAAGAAAGGCATTACGAATTCCTCTCGGGCATTTTCTCGTGAGCCTGCCGGCGAACAAACCAGATGCGCTGCAGGGCGGTGATATTAGCCAGGAAGGCAATGATAGCCAGACCCACGTACAATTGCTGGAAAACAAGCGAAGGCGCGAGGACGAGATACCGTTCCACGCGCGTCAGCAGCCCGACTTTTGCATGGTACCCCAGACCTTCGGCGCGCGCCTTCACATAAGAGACCAGCACGGATCCCGCCGCTGCGCCGAACGTGAGCAAACCCCCAAGCGGCTCGCCCAGACGGAGGAAATGATACAACAAGCCGCCATAGATGATCAATTCAGAATAGCGATCGCTCACTGAATCGACAAATGCGCCGAAATCGCTCGATTCGCCGCGCAGGCGCGCCATCGTGCCGTCCAATGCATCGATCGGGGTCATCAGCACTACAAGCCAGCCGCCTGTGACCAATTCACCGCGGGCGAGATAATACGCACCCACCGTATTACCCAACATCCCCAGCATGGTCATCATATTGGGTGTAAGGCCTAGCGCGTTGAAAAATCTCCCGAGCGGATCAAGCACCCACTTGAACCACAAGCGCAAAAGATCGGTGAATGTCTTTCTTGATGTGAGATCGTTCACCGGTTTATCCATGTCTCATCATCTTTTGCTCCCGTCCAATTCGTCTTCATCCAGCGGACCCAATAATACGTCGCGTTCCTTGCCGCCACCCAGCGAAGGTCCGACAACCCCCTGCTCCTCCAATTGATCCAGCAGGCGCGCGGCTCGCGGATACCCAATGCGCAGGCGCCGTTGCAACAACGACGATGAAGCACGCTGGCTCTGCCGCACGATGGCAACCGCCTGTTCGATTAATCCCTCGTCCTCGTTTTCATCGGGCTCGGTCAACAATTTCTCCCACGGCGGGGATTCGTCTGTTTCATCCACTGTCTTCTTCCAATGCGCGATCAGACGTTCGATTTCCATGTCAGTGATCATCACCCCTTGCGCGCGTGCCGGGTTACCCACCTCAGGATTTTGGAAGAGCATGTCGCCGCGACCTAAAAGATTCTCTGCGCCTGAAGTGTCCAGGATGACCCGGCTGTCGACGCCCGACGCCACGGCAAACGCCAGTCGTGCAGGGAAGTTCGCCTTAATCAATCCTGTCACCACATCGGTGGAGGGACGCTGAGTCGCAACAACCAAGTGGATACCCGTCGCGCGCGCCATTTGCGCCAGGCGCACGAGGTTATGCTCGGTCTGATCAGGTGCAGACATCATCAGATCGGCGAGTTCGTCGATCAACACAACGATACGCGGGAGGGGAGTTCCCTCCTTCTTGCGCGAGAGACGCCGGTTGTATGCTTCCAGATCGCGGGCATGCGCGCCTTCGAGCAGTCGATAGCGATGCTCCATTTCGACAACCACCCAGCGTAGAACGCCGAGGATGCGATCGATGTTCGTCTCCACTTTGCCATACAGATGAGGCAAGCCGTTGAACCGCAGAAGTTCCACCATCTTCGAGTCGATCATCACCATGCGCAGATCTTCAGGCGGGTTGTTCATGGCCAGGCAGGATGCCAGAGCTGTGATGCACACAGACTTCCCCGACCCGGTTGCGCCAGCGATCAACAAATGAGGCATGCGCGAAAGATCGGCGACAATCGGCTGACCCGATACATCGCGCCCCAATGCCAGCGCAAGCGGCGCGCCGATCTTATGGAACGTGTCAGATTCGAGGATTGATCGCAACCGCACCACCGACGAATGAGTATTTGGCACTTCGATGCCCACATACGGTTTCCCGGAAACGGGCGCTTCGATGCGCAGGCGTTCTGCGGATAGCGCGAGTGTCAGATCCTTCTGTAACGAGGCGATTTGCGCAACGCGGACCTTGATTTGCTGAGCCTCCTCCTCGGTAGTTCCGGCCTTTTTCATGAACCCAGGTTGAACGGCGAACTGGGTCACCGTGGGACCCACACGGAACCCGATTACTGTCGCAGAAATCCCGAACTCGGCGAGAGTCTTTTCAATCAAACCTGCCGTCTGGTTGATTGTCCGTTCGTCCTGCCTCGTATTTTGATCGGCGAGCAGAATGTTCAGGGATGGCAGGCGTTCATCACGCGGACGCGGCGCGGCGGGCTTTTTATCCTGCTGATCTGCCGCGCGCAAAGACTTGCGGAATTCCGGCGGCAAGGCAGGCGACGTTTTCTTGCGCGAAGCGCGCGCAGGTTTTTCCGTCTTCGTTTCCTTCATCGATTCAGGCCGGATCACGGTCTCAATAGGCGGAGTCTCGCCTGCCAGACGCAGCAACCACCGCTCAATCATCGCCCAGATCCCCAAACCGCTCATCAACGCAAAGAGCAATAGCAGAAGATTTGCCACTGTCCCCCAGTATTGACCAAGCCGCTCAAACAGAGTCGCGATACCCCAGCCAATCCGCCCGCCGTCGGCACCGGCTTCCGCGCGGAGTAGGGAAGCGCCTCCGAGAGCAGCGAGCAAGCCAAGGGTGAGAAAAGCAGCGAGTTCGAGGGCGAAGAGTCTCCCCCAGCCGAGAGGCCTCCCGTTTCGGCGAAGTAATGCGAATCCGGCGTATCCGAGACCACGGACGACCAGATACGCGCCCCATCCGAACCACAGCGAAAGCAGATCAGCCCACGGAGACAAAATCATGCCTTCGGTGTACCCGCCCAACGCGAGGATGGTCATGATCGCTGCGGCGATCAACACCACGCCAAGGGAGTCACGGATGAACCTGCCGAAGTGTTCGTTGAAGCGCGCAAACTGCATCAGCCAGTCGTTGCGCGATTGTGTTTCATCGGGAAGGTGCGGATCAGGTCGCCGTTGCATTCGATGCTTAACTCAATGCCTCGTTTTGTTCCATCTCACGGATGGCGCGCGCAACGGCTTCAACCGCCACACGTTGTTTGCGATACAAATCCGCTTCAGACATGGCGAGCCTGCCCGCCACTTCACGAACCTTCCTGCCTTCGATGAACTTCATCTCGAGGATGTTATACAAAATCCATTCACTGGTAAAGCGCCGATCCCCTTCGGGTTTCACTTGATCCACAGCCTTGCGTAATAACGAGCGCAACGCGTTGGCGGCATTGCCCTCGTTCTCCTCCGCCAGCAATTGCACAATGCGTAATTTCATCAAGGGGCTGTTGGATAATTTGGGTCCGCCCCAGTAGTGAGTCAGCGCATCCTTCACCCAATCAGCCAGATCCGATTCCGGCGGCAGCGGCTCGGCGAGCAGACCGGCGGTGGTATCGTACCGACCGGCTGCGCGCAATCTCTGGAGCATATCAATCTGCGGCTGTAAATCTTCGAGCGAGCGAAAGACGCGTTGCTGCAGGAGGCGATCTTCGAGGGCAAGCGCGGCGCGATCGGCGAGCAGCCATAACGCATCGCGTTGATCCCTGTCCATTGGGCGATCTGATCTTCGGGCAATTCCCAGCAAGCCGAGCATCGGCGGGATCTCATCACGGTCCCCGGTCTCGCGCCGCTGGTGCAAGGGAAGTATCCAGAATTCTCCCCAGGTGTATTCGTGACGATGCCCATTCCCATTCGGGTGGATGATCTTCAATGCGTCGCCAAGATCCTCGTTCTCCAGCAGGGCACGGTTCCCGGCAACGACACTCAACGTTAGTTCGTCGCCATCCAGCGCGGCTACAAACGCGCACGGTGATTGCAGATGATCGCGCACGGCAGCCAAAACAGTTTCGAGAAATTGGTGCAGGTCGCCGCGGGTGAGCAGGCGTTCCTCCACGTTGTGCAACAACTGAAGTTCTGCGCGATCCCTTCCATAGAAGAGCAAACGCTCCCACAGCGGGGAGAACAACGTCACCGCATGTTCGAACAACAGCACGGTTACAACCACGGCAAGCGGGACAAACCCCGTATACGAATCCCCGCCCAGGAATTCACCACCCCTGCGGACGAGAGTCATCGTGGTGAGTGCAAGCGAGGCTGTAACCGGTCCGCGCAGTAGCCATTTAAATAAACGGCTCTTCACCAGACGGTCAGGCCACGACACACCGAAGAATGCGACTGCATATGCCATCACAATGACAAGCCCGGCGACAAGCAGGTTGATGACAAACGCCGAGCCCCAAAACAGGAGCGGGTACGCTGCGGCAATACCGGAACCAAACAACAGGTAGGGATACGAACCGAGGGCAGGCGCAGTTGCACCGGCTATGAGATATAACATCCTGCGCCTGCCTGAACGCGTCAACATCCGTGAATACGCTCGGATGAAGTTGTAGCCTGCCCAGGCAATGATGGCAAGATAGTAGAGGGTAAAGATCTGAGTCCAAATCGTTCGCTGCAGATGCGGTGCTGGCTGACCGTCCGGCACAAGCCCGCCGACGAGCAAACCAAATGCCAGCAGCAGCAGAAATCCGAACGACACGGCATAGACAAGACGTACAGCCATCCGGCGGCGTCCGCGTGAGGGGCGCCCGGCGGTTACGAGCAGGGCGTCTGATAGATGCAAATACGATGGGGGCAGAAAGATGATCCCGATCCATTGCAGGCGCAGAAGAAGTTCGGTCCCCCAATCGGATACTGTCTTGTTCTGCAGGGCCTCGGTCGTGAACACCGCCACCACACACAACAGGATGATGGCAAACGACCGCGCTACCCGATCGCGCAGGTTGAATGAGAGTGCGTACAGGAACAGTGAGAAGGCGGTGATGGCGATTCCCGCCGTTAAAATACTATTGAGCGTTTGAAGCCCGATTAACAAACCATCGATCCAGCCGGTGAACATGCAATCCTTCCGAACTAAGAAATCGTCTTCGCGAAATACAGAGTCACATCGCGGGTGGCGTAATATTGATCATTATACCCGCAGAACTCGAAGCCAAATTTTTGCGCGAATCGGGTGCACGGATGGTTCTTGGACTGCATCTCGAGGATTAAACGATGGACGCTTCTTTCCTTCGCCCAAGCCTGAACTGCGGTCAACAACGCGGACGCGGCGCCTTTACGCCTGTGTTCCTGCGCAACCACAAGATCGGTGATCCATGCCGCGGCCGATGGACGATCCTCCCGCACGCACACATACCCGACGGGTACACTGGCGTACACCGCCGTCAGGGTTAGATCGCGGCGATTCGAGAGATCGGAGAGGGCGGAGGGATCGCGCGGGTATAAAACATCCACCGTTCGAGGAAGGCGCACTTCCCGAAAATCGACGGTCACCTGTTCCCCCCCGCGGCGTAGATCCAGCTGCCAGACGTAATCGCTCTTACACGAATGATCGATCCCCGTCAGCCGCGGGATGTCAGCGGCAATGGCAGGTCTTGTATCAAACACGATCGCAGGTTCTTCAGGCATGTCTTTAATTCTCCACCTGCACGGCAATCACACACGGTTCGAGCGTGTTGCCGGCATTATCGATGATAACCAGCTGTAGAAAGTAATCACCATTAGCCAGGGTGGACGTGTCCCAATCACCCAGCGGGGCTTGGGTCACAGGAACGTCTCCGGCAGAGATCGTCGCCCACTGGTTTGAACCCAGCGATGACACTTCATATTTATAAAAACCGAAGTTGGGGATGCTGGCTGTCCCGTTCAACGTGACAGTCCCTGTCACCCTCTCACCCGGCGCGGGACTTTCGATCATAATTTGATCGGGAATGCATCCGCTCATCCCGCTGGGAGCAGGCTGCTGAACCACGGGAGTCAGCGCGAATTGCGTCGCCTCCTCCGGTGAAAGTGTGTTCGCGGGTGTCACCAGAATATTCAGTGTAGGAGTGGCAAGAGCATTCAAAGCCGGCAGGGAGGGAACAATAAACGTGGCAATGAAGAATTCCGCAAATATAAACCCAAGCACCAGCAGGCCAATCGCGGTCGAGCGGACAAGCCTGCGCAGGGCAAACTCGCGCTCCAACCCGTATACAGAATTTCTCCATTCACTCCAATGCCGAAACATGGCGCGCAGGATGAACAACCCCCATATTGCCAGCGCAATGTAAATTAACGGTTCATACGCGGCAAGGGAACGATAAAAAGAACTCATGCCAGCGAATTTTACAGCGAGCGAAGAACCCCGCGGATGACCTTTTCCATCTTCGGTGTGATAACCCTGCCCGCTTCGATGACTTCCTCATGAGTCGTCACTGTGGAGCCATCGAGGTTGGCTTTGTTGCTGATGCCTGAAAAGCCCAGCACGCGCAGACCCCCATGCTTTGCAACTATCACCTCCGGCACTGTGGACATGCCCACCGCGTCCGCACCGGCGAGCCGAAGGTAGCGAAGATCCGCCGGGCTCTCAAATGAAGGACCGCTCAACCCGCAATACACGCCCTCACGCAATAGCAAATTGTTTTCAGCAGCAGATTTTCGGGCAAGAGACATCAACTCCAGATCGTATGCGCGGCTCATATCCGGAAAGCGCGGACCGAGTTCGTCGATGTTCGGTCCCATCAACGGGTTTGCACCCGCCATGCCCATCAGGTTCAGGTTATCGGTGATCAGCATCACGTCACCTGGCACAAATTCGGGGTCCACTCCGCCCGCCGCGTTGGTTACGATCATAATTTCCAGACCCAGGCGGATCATCACACGCACCGGCAGGGTGACCTGTGACATGCTGTAGCCTTCATAAAAATGCACCCGCCCCTGCATCACGAGCACAGACTGACCTTCGAGTTCGCCGACGACAAGCCTGCCAGTGTGTCCTTGAACCGTGGAGAGTGGCCAGTTGGGGAGATCGGCATAAGGGATGACGTCCGGTTTTTGGACGGAGGCAGCCAAATCGTTCAAACCCGAGCCGAGGATAATCCCGGCCCGCGGTTTGTATGAAGTGCGTGCACGGACGGCATCCGCCGCCTTATCGATTTGTTCGAGAGTGACATATGTGCTCATCGCTGTATCTTCTTTTTAATCATGAGAATGAAAACGATTGTTAATTCCCTTGGGTTGAGAATTATATCAGATTATTACTTGCAGCAATGTCAGCGCCCCACATGTAACCTTAGGGCAATCGCATCTAAATTTTGACGCCCTAAATATGGGCATAATTGCCATAAATGCGTTTTGCA
>DATKAU010000308.1:0-16499 GCA_035514655.1 Anaerolineales bacterium | reverse complement strand
GCCTTGATCAAGAATCCCCAAGCCGCCTTTTAGTCCTATGCGCTTAATACTTTGTAATGTCACATTCATAATGGAAATTATAACCTTCGACAAAACGATTTCCCATTGAAGTTTCTTTACAAAGACCTAGAACGAACTCCCAACATTTCTGTTGAGAGTTCGCCCGGATCCTGACATGGCAATTTTCCAAGCTGCACCGGAGAAAATCAGCCTGGAAATTAAGGTAAGACTATCTCGTGATTTCCTCCGCCTTCGCCTTCGAGTATACGTCATCCAGGCAAAAACTTCGACAAACAGAGCCAGTCCGGCAGGGACGACTGCATCAAAATTGGGATGGTATGCGACCTCCACTCCTGGATGGGTGAAGAAATCCATATCGCAGCATGTTGTGCAAAAAAAAAGATACCCCGACCTGAGCCGGGGCATCTTTAATCCACCTCTTATTACTTTTTCCCCTGTGGAACTGCTTCTGTCATCGAAGGAGCGGGAGCCTTCGAGCGGACAACCGCCCAGGCGAGGACTCCTATCAAGGCGGCTGAAACAGCCCAAACTCCGAGAGAGCCGGTTCCGGAGTATTGCACCACGATCGGGGCGACGATCACCGCCACCAGGTTGACAACCTTTATCATCGGGTTGAGCGCGGGACCCGCCGTATCCTTGAAGGGATCGCCGACGGTATCACCAACGACGCCCGCCTTGTGCCGTTCAGATCCCTTGCCGGTGTTATTCGCAGGATCTTTGGGTTCATCTTCGATCAACTTCTTGGCATTATCCCAGGCGCCGCCGGAGTTATTGAGAAACACCGCCAGCAATTGCCCCGAAACGATGATGCCGGCCAGCATGCCGCCGAGGGCTTCCACCTGGAGCGTGAGACCGACGACAATCGGCGTGACGATTCCGAGTAGTGCCAGCGAAACCAATTCCTTTTGCGCAGCTGTGGTGGAAATCTCCACCGCCTGCCTGTAATCAGGCTTGACCGTGCCCTCAAGCACACCCAATTTGAATTGCCGTCGGACTTCCAGCACAATCAACGACGCCGCGCGCGCAACCGCCTGAATGGCAAACGAGGAGAACAACCACGGCAACGCGCCGCCGATCAACATACCGACGAACACCTGGGGGGTATCCACGCGAATACCGATGGATTGGATCTGTTCCGCAAGCGGAACGCCGAGACCGTCTTGTGCGCGTGATACATCCACCAGGAAAGAGCCAAACAACGAAACAGCGGCGATGACCGCCGAACCGATGGCAACTCCCTTGGTAATCGCCTTGGTAGTGTTGCCGACCGCATCGAGGTCAGCCATGATCTGCTGGGCGTCCCTGGTGGCCTTGTCCGTTTGACCATGCCAGGACATTTCACCGATGCCATTGGCGTTGTCGGCGATCGGACCAAACGAGTCCATGGCCACATTGTTACCGGTCAGGGTTAGCATGCCGATACCCGTCATTGCAACGCCGTACAAAATGAATGTTCCACGCTCCACACCCTCCACACCGGGGATGGTGCCAAAGATGAAGATCGACGCGACGATCGTCATGGCAATCACAAGCACTGACCAGACGGATGACTCAAAACCCACAGAGACGCCGTTCAAAATCAGGGTCGCAGGGCCGGTATCCGCGGATTTCTTGATATCGTTCACGGGCGCCGCGTGTGTGCCGGTAAAGTATTCGGTGAGGCGGTCGATCAAAATCGCCAGGATGAGGCCAACACCAACCGACGTCGGTAAACGCCACCAGCCCCCCCATTCATCCATTTCTGGAGTGTTCAGGTAGAGGAAACCTGCAAGGAAAAACATTGCAGCGGAGATGACAGCCGAGGTCAGAAAGCCGCTAAAAATGGCTCGCATGGCATCTTCGCTCTTACCGGTCGTCCCGGCTTTCACAAAGTAGGTACCGACAATGGATGATAGTACGCCAATGCCGCGCACCACCAACGGGAAGATGATCCACTCAAGGCGCCCGGTCGCATGCCAGAGGGCAAGACCGAGGATCAACCCGGAAACGATGGTTACTTCATAGGATTCGAAGATGTCCGCAGCCATGCCGGCGCAGTCGCCGACGTTATCGCCGACGAGATCGGCAACCACCGCAGGATTCCTCGGATCATCCTCGGGTATGCCTGCCTCCACCTTACCGACGAGATCCGCACCGACGTCCGCCGCCTTGGTGAAGATACCGCCGCCCACGCGCATGAACAACGCGATCAGGGTTCCGCCGAAGCCAAAGCCGAGCAATGCATCCGGCGCGGCAATACCAAGCACGATGAAGATGATAGTCCCGCCGAGCAGGCCGAGACCGTCGGTGAGCATTCCAGTGATTGTTCCGGCGCGGTAGGCGATGCGGAGAGCCTCGCCGAATGAGCGCTTCGAAGCTGAAGCGACGCGCACATTGCCTTCCACAGCCATTCTCATGCCAATCTGCCCAACGGTGAGCGAGAAGCCTGCACCCATCACGAAGGCAAATGCTCGCGCGAAACCAATCCACAAGCGGACGGTGTTCGAATCGACGCCTTCGAACCGTTCCAGGGCTTCAGGGGATGGCGGCACAATATAGACGGAAAAGAAAAGAGCAATGGTCAAGATGGCGATCAAGGGCAGAATGGAGCGCAGCTGCCTTCGCAGGTATGCGTCCGCGCCGTCCTTAATCCAACCCCAAACTTCCTGCATTTTCTCGGTGCCTTTATCTTCACGCAGGATCTGGGAACGGAGAAAGACCGCGTACAGCAAGCCGAGAATGGCAACGCCAAACACAGCCCAGATCGCGATCGCCTCCAGTGAGGTAAGTCCTTGCATAGCGTACATGTGGGGTAATTCCTCCCGAACAAAATTTTTTCCGGGCATACACCCGGCAAAGCAGACGGATTTTACAGGTGCAAAGTTATTGTGTCAAGAAAATGGCAGTAATCCGCCCGCAGTTGACAGGTTGAGCCGAATGAGATAAGATTTCTCCACAATCCGACTTTCAGCTCCAAAAGGAGATCTCATGTTACAGGAACTTGACACAAAAATCATCGTTGGAACGGAAACACCGTTGCTCACACTCTCCACGGCGGCTTCCGACGCGGTAAAGGGTATTCTCAAGGAACGCAGCCTTGAAGGGTATGCTCTGCGCGTGTACGTTGCCGGCGGCGGCTGCTGCGGTGTGAACTTCGGCATGGCGCTCGATAACAACTTCCGCGATGTGGATACCACGCTCGAAATCGACGGCGTCAACGTAGTCGTGGACGAAGTGTCCATCGAATACCTGCGCGGCGCAACCATTGACTTTGTCAACGATCCGGAACGCGGCGCGGGGTTCGCAGTGAGCAGCCCGAACGCGAAGGGTCACGAACACGCCGAAGGTGGATGTGGCTGCGGCGGCTCATGCTCGTGCCAGAACTAGGTACGGCACATCGATAGATAAAAAAACGACCGGAATTCCGGTCGTTTTTTCATCTGCCACGCAGGTACGAAATCACTGCACCAAAAAACCCAAACAATCCAAGGCTGAGGATGATCAACCCGGCTGGGACGCCGGCCTCAGGCGCCGCGTCCGTGTCGGTGAATTGCGGCAGTTCAATAGGCGGAGGAGGCGTGAATGTCGGCAGGCGTGTCGGGGTCTGCTGTCCGATAAACGCCGCTTCGAGAGTCGGGTTGATCGTCGGAGTCGAAAACGGGGTGGGAGTTGGAGGCAGTTCGACGAGAGGCAGAAGAGCCCCAGGGGAGAGTGAGACATACAACCCAAATACCCATGCGGTTGAGCCGCGCACGCCGGGATAAACAATCTGAATCCAGTCCTCCCTGCCGCGGGCACGCCCGATGGCAGGTGCGGTCTCACCTGCAACCAAAACTCCGACAGCAGGGTAATCGAACGAACTCGGACCCGCGTAAATTCTGACCTGCGAGACGCTTTGGTCCACCCGTACGAATGGTCCAGCGGGCGTGCCGGTGACCGTGGCTATCGAACCCGTGGGTTGCTGCGCGTGGACAACCTGCGCCGGTATCGTACCTGCCGCCGCCAGCACAAAACAAACAGCCAGCGTCAAAGTGCAAAGAGCAAAAATCCACCTGCGGAATTTTGAGGCACGATCCATCAACGTCGAAAGATAAACGAGACGATTAAACCGGCTGCGCCAAACACACCAAGCACGAGGATGAAATACCCTGAGCGGATCGGCGATCGGCGTGGCGTTGCCTCTTCAGTAAATTGCGGGACGGTCAAAGGCGGGGGCGGTGTAAACGTCGGCCTGCGCGATGGCGTAGGCTCGATATTGAACGCCGCGGCAAGCGTCGGATCAATTGTATTGGTGGTCAATGGCGCGGGCGTGGGAGGCGGTTCGACAATCTGCAGTTCACCCCCCGAAACACTCACATAGGCGGAATACACCCAACCTACTCCTCCCTGCCCCTGCGCGTACGAGATCTGGATCCATTCGCGGCCCGGTGAAATGCCGATCGCAGGGAACACATCGCCGGGGAAAATCTGACCGATGATGTCATAAAAGGTCCCCGGTCCATTGCGGACGTTCATCGGATCGGTGTACGTGACCGTGATGAAGATGCCAGTCGGTGTGGACGCGTCCTGATACGCCCAGGCCTGATTCGGCGAAGGGAGCAACACCGCGCCCAGACATGATCCCGCGAAAACCCCCGTTAACAATTTAAACCATTTGCTTTTCATTACGTATATATACTTGAAGTTAAAATGCGACGACAAAATGTCGCCGCTTGAAACGGATTATAATCGAAAACATGGACAGACGAATTTTCTACGGAAACATCCTCCCGACGGACATCTCGCAGGCATTGATGGCTGAATTCGACCGCGGCAACCTGCACGCACAAGCCATCGGGCTGAGGGATAAGATCGCAGTTCAGATCGCCACACGGATGGGCTCCATGTCCGGCGGGCAGACGGCAATGACGGTCACACTCCAGAAAGTGGAAGACGGAGTGATGATCGAATTGGGCAGGCAGGAATGGCTGGGCCTTGCCGCCAGCCTCGGGCACACAGCCTGGGCGGCGCTTCGCAATCCGTTCAGCCTGCTCGGCAGGCTCGACGATCTTGCGCAGGATATAGAAAGCATTCAACTGGCAGACAAAGTATGGAACGCAATCGACCGCGCCGTTGCCGCGACAGGCGCTTCACGCGCTTTATCCGAACGGTTGACGAGAATAGCCTGCGACTATTGCGGCTCGGCGAGCCCGTTGGGCGAAGCCTCGTGCCTGTCGTGCGGCGCTCCCATGGGTGATGCCCATCCCACCGCCTGCCCTCACTGCGGGTTTGCCCTGACACCCGATGAAACTGTATGCCCGAATTGCAATCGCAGGCTCGCTTGACACTTCGCCTCTACCTTGAAACTGCAAGTTTGCCATCTTGCCGAATCCACCTCTAAACCCTATAATAATCACATCCCGATCGCAAGCAGATCAGGGGCATGCCATGAAACTTAAACTAGACCAGTTGGAAGCCAGGCTACAATCGTTGGTGGAAAGCCGATTAGCAGACATGCTGCCCGGCTTGAAGGCGGAGGATCGGATCGTTCAGAAACTCGCGGGGGCGCTCAAGCAGAACGTTGTAGATCAAAAAGGCGAGGGCGCCATCGCCCCCAATGTGTTCACGCTTATTGTCGCGCCCGATTCCTCGCCCATGTGGAAGGAACAGCGCACGATTGACGCGTTGAAGGAAATCATCGCAGGCGCAGGGAGCCAGGTGGGGCTCAAATTCACAACCCCTCCGACCATCACAATCACCACAGATGAAAACTATACATCAGAAGATATCGGGATTGTCGCCTCACATAAACTCGAACCGGTGGCGGATACACAGGGAATGGAAACGACCGGTGCAGGCATCGATGCCGGTGCGGGTGAAAACATTCCCGAAAACGCATTCTTAATCATCGAAGGCGTGAAGGTGCACGCATTGACGGAACCCGTCGTCAACATCGGCCGCAGGCTCGAAAACCACCTCGTCATCGATGATCCGCGCGTATCGCGAAACCATGCCCAACTGCGATCGATCAAAGGACGGTTCGTGCTTTTTGATTTGAACTCAACAGGCGGCACGTTCGTCAACGGACAGCGCACAAGCCAGACTGTGCTGTATCCGGGAGATGTCATCTCGCTCGCAGGCGTGGCGCTCATCTTCGGGCAGGATAACCCTCCCGTGCGCCCGGACCTCGCTGAGACGTCTCCGTTCGACAGCAGGAGACCCGATCCGGGTGCGAGCGATCGACCTACAGCCGCTGGCGAACATCAGACCATCGACATAAGAATCGATCGGCTCCGGCAAGACAAACCCGGTCAATGATTGCCTCGGTCGTCCTCGTATTGCGAATCGCGCTCGCCGTCGCGCTCTACGCATTTCTCGCCTGGGCACTGATTACGCTTTGGCGTGATTTGCGGCAGCAGGGGACGAAACTGGCTGAACAAAAGAAACCCAGCCTTACCATCACCGTGCTTTCCGAACACAGCAGGCAGAAACAGGGGAGATTTTCACAATCCGAAATTATCATCGGACGCCACGCCCATTGCGATCTTTCGATCATGGATGAGGCGCTCTCCGCGCAGCATGCGCGCATCTCCCACCACCACGGACAATGGTGGCTGGAGGATCTTAATTCCACCAACGGGACATTTCTCAACGAATCGAAACTGACCACCTCTGCCGTGGTGATTACCGGCGACCAGTTCAAATGCGGCAACACGCTCTTTGTGCTGCACATCGATATTGAAAGTGAAAAGTCACCCACGGTGAAAAAAACGTAGGCATGGAGGCCAAGATGCAGGTTGAAGCGACCTTGGGGATCATTGGAGGCTCCGGTTTGTATGAAATGCCCGGGCTGCAGGATGCGCGCGAACAGACGATGGATACGCCGTTCGGGAAAACCAGTGCGCCGGTTGTAACGGGAACCCTGGAAGGAACGCGCGTGGCGTTTCTCGCGCGCCACGGTGTGGGTCATCACATCACGCCCACCGAGGTACCCTACCGCGCCAACATCTACGCGCTGAAATCACTCGGCGTCGAACGGATCATAAGCATCAGCGCATGTGGATCATTACGGGAGGAGTTTGCTCCGGGTCACATCGTCATCCCCGACCAAATCTACGACAACACCCACGGGCGGATGCGCTCGTTCTTCAGCGAGGGATTCGTCGCGCATGTCAGTGTGGCAGATCCGTTTTGCCGCGATCTCTCCTCTCAATTGGAAACAGCTGTCGGTGAGACTGGAGGTGTTGTGCACCGCGGCGGCGCGTTCATCACCATCGAAGGTCCCCGTTTTTCCACGAAGGCGGAATCCAACACCTATCGCCAGTGGGGCATGTCGATCATCGGCATGACTGCCTCCCCTGAGGTGTTCCTCGCGCGCGAAGCGGAGATCTGTTACGCCACCATGGCACATGTCACGGATTACGATGTGTGGCATGTGAGCGAAACCCCGGTCACGGTCGAGATGGTATTGCAGACCCTGCATAAAAACACCTCGCTCGCCCAGAACGCTATCCGCATGCTGGCACGAAACCTGAAGATGAAACGGGATTGTGAATGTGCCGAGGCACTCGCCACAGCCTTGATCACACGCAAGGATGTTGTTCCTGCTGAAACGCGCAAAAAACTTGATCTGCTCGTCAGGAAATATCTCTGATCGATGAGCCGGTTTATCCAGAGTAATCTATTGAAGATTGCAGTGGGGTTTTTAGTGTTGCAATCCACCATCATCACCCTGGCGCCCGCCGTCCGCCTGCGATCGTTGGACGCGGATTACCGGTGGACGCATTGGATCGCCGTCTTTGTCTGGGCGCTGTTAATTTTCCTGATCCACAACGCGATAATAAAATATCTGCCGGATGCTGACCCGTATCTTTTCCCTGCCGCGGCGCTGCTGAGCGGCTGGGGTTTGCTCACAATCTGGAGACTGGACCCTCGCCTGGGTGCCCGACAGGCGATCTGGCTGGATATCAGCCTGTTGGTCTTTTTGCTCGGCTTACGCCTGCCAGCCTCGCTGATGTTTCTGCGACGGTATAAATATTTGCTCCTCACCGGCAGTATTGTGTTAGTGGGACTCACGCTGCTGTTTGGCACCAATCCCCTTGGGTTTGGTCCACGGCTATGGCTTGGCTACGGTGGGTTTTATTTTCAGCCATCAGAACCTCTGAAACTTTTACTTATCGCCTATATTGCCGCCTACCTGGCCGATCGCCTTGCCATTCGCGCCCGACTAATTCCGCTCATTTTTCCCACCTTTATCGTCAGCAGTCTTGCCGTGTTATTGCTCCTTGTCCAACGCGATCTCGGCACGGCATCGATATTCATGGCGCTTTACACCATCATCATTTATCTCGCAACCGGGCGAAGGCGTACACTTCTGATTAGTATCTCATTAATTTTGTTGTTTGGAGTGGGAGGATATTATTTCGTCGATATCGTCCGTGCCCGCATTGAGTCATGGCTGAACCCCTGGGCTGATCCCGGCGGCAGTTCGTATCAGATAATCCAGGCGGTGATGGCAGTGGCAAACGGCGGGATCGAGGGACGCGGACCCGGACTCGGCAGCCCCGGTCTGGTGCCAGTTGCGGTATCCGATTTTATTTATGTGGCTATAGCGGAAGAAACGGGTCTCGCGGGGACCTTGGGATTGCTTGCACTCATCGGCTTGATCATCGCCCAGGGATTGCGCGCAGCCCTGCGCGCGCCCGACTTATTCCGGCGCTTGCTCGCGGCAGGAATCAGCGTATATTTCGGGCTCCAATCGATCCTGATCATCGGCGGGAACCTGCGACTGCTCCCGTTGACTGGTGTGACACTGCCGTTTGTTTCCTATGGCGGCTCGTCCCTGCTGATCTCTTTCGTTGGCCTCCTGCTGCTCCTCTTGATCTCGAACCATCTTGACGAAGAGCCTGCCCCATTGCAAAACCCAACACCATATCTCGCCGTCAACCTGCTGCTCGCTTCCGGGTTATTTGCCTGCGCCCTTGTCACCGGCTGGTGGGCAGTCGTCCGCGGACCTGATCTCCTCACCCGCACAGACAACCCGCGCAGGATCATCGAGGATCAATATGTACTGCGCGGCGATCTGCTGGATCGGACAAATGATGTAATAACTACAACAGATGGGGAGATTGGAGAATTCAAACGGGCATATAAATATCCAGATCTCGCGCCGATCACCGGGTATAACCATCCGATTTATGGGCAATCCGGGCTTGAAGCATCGCTGGATGAATACCTGCGCGGCTTGAAAGGCACGCCTGCAACATCAATTCTTTGGAACCATCTGCTGTACGGCATGTCACCTGAAGGGCTGGATGTGCGCCTGACCATTGATCTCTACCTGCAGTACCGCGCCGATGAAATGATAGTGGGCCATTCCGGCGCAGTGGTGGTGCTCAACGCGAGGACAGGTGAAATCCTTGCGATATCGTCGCACCCCACGTTCAATCCGAATCATTTGAACGAAATCGGCGCGAAACTAAACCAGGATCCGGACCAGCCGTTGATCAATCGCGCCGCACAGGGGTTGTACCCGACAGGCTCGGTGATTGGTCCCTTCGCGCAGGCAGTGTTGCACGATCAAGATCTCGCGGAAAACAGCCTGGAAATTGTGTACGAAACCATCGGCTTCAACCGCACACCTGCGATCCAACTGCCGCTGGCGGAATCGTTATCCATCGATGAGCTGCGTCATTTTCATGTATCCCCCTTGCAGGTGGCTCTTGCCTCGGCGGCGCTCAGCAACCATGGCACGATTCCCGCGCCGAGCATTGCATCCGCAGTCAACACGCCAACCGAAGGATGGGTGATCCTTCCGGTGTTGGCAACACCTTTCGACGCGATCCCGCCCGAGGCGGCGGATGAGGCGGCAGAGTCTTTCATCAAGAACGGGCAGAATTTCTGGTCGCACATCGGCAGGGCAAGGGAGGGCGACAACCCGGTTACATGGATGATCGCCGGTACTCCCCCGAACTGGCAGGCAACGCCCATTGTCGTCGTGGTACTAATCGAGGAGGATAATATACGCCTCGCACAGCGGATCGGGCAGGAACTCATCGTCGACGCGATGAATCCCTGACGGGAAAGCCTTGTTTGCCGCACTAGGGAATGATATAATCCCGCCGCTTCCCCGCAAAATCATCGGGGCAGGCACACATGGAGCCTGTAGCTCAATGGCAGAGCGCCACACTGTGGCTGTGGATGTTGTGGGTTCGAAACCCATCAGGCTCCCTGAAAAATGAGTCTCCCAATAGGGGACTCCTTTTTTCTGTGAAGTTGTCCCATCGAGGGATGCTATGGGTTCGAAACCCACCTGTCCCCTTGCGGGATCAGGCTCCCCAAATGAAAGACCCTGAAGGTTTTCATAACCTTCAGGGTCTTGTTTTATCTACGGTCCCTTTGAATACCAGATTGAACCGGGTGCGTTGTAGTCGAAACCCTCACCGAAGATCATGTGGGTGGTGCCATCTTCGTCGATATCCATTTCGTAATAATCGCCGAACGGGAAGCGGAAGCCATCGCTGAAGATGTAGGTAAATCCGCTCACGAAGGAAGAAATATCTACTTCGCTCGACCACGTGGAGCCACCGTTTGTAGACGAACGATAATACACATTCCAGCGATCCAATCCGCCGTTCGCTGCGCGCGCATCCATCCATGAGATCCGGACGTCGCCGTTGCCTATAGCAGCAATCGCGGGAAAGGCGTGATGCGTCCCGGCTGGCGCAGTGGAGACATCCACCTTGGGCAACCAGGTGTTCCCGCCGTTCGTGGACTTCGAGAAGTAGATCCGCTCGGGACCGGTCGGCGACGAGCCTGCGTTCCACAAAAGATAGAGAACGCCGTTATCGTCCGATGCCATTACAGCCTGGGCGCCGAGGAACGCCCACCCGCACAGGAACTCGGGGCATTGAGGAGGCGAGGAGGATATGTCGATCACATTGTTCGACCAGGTCGCCCCGCCGTTGGTGGATTTGCTGACATACAGATTCACGTTGCCTGTTGCACCGCCATTCCTCTCGTAGCCCGCCCACGAGAAATACACATCGCCGTTCGGCGTAACCGTGCCGCCGCCGGCAAGCGCCCAACCCAATTTGCCGCCTTTACTGACCTTCACCTCTGTGAACGTCGCGCCGCTGTCGTGTGAGTACGCAGCAAAGGTCGTCTGTGCGTGAGTGTAGACAACGTAGACATCCTGCCCGCGGACTGCCATGATCGGTTTGTCGGTGCCGGCGTTCGTCGCGTCTGATGTGACAAACGACCAGTTCGCACCGAAGTCTGTGGATTTGCCGACGATGATATCGCTTTTGTTATTTTGCATGAACGTGACAAACACAGTCCTGCCGTCCACGGGATCAACCGAGACCTGGGGATCCCATTGCCCACCAGTGGTAGCCCCCGCAGGATATAGAACAAATGGTGATCCCCAGGTCTGCCCGTGGTCGCCGCTAATCTGGAAGATCATCGTCGGGTTCGAGCAGTCGTCACAGCCGGGCACGCCCTCATACTGAGGATACAAAACGTACACATGTCCAAACCGATCGGATGCAATGGCGGGTTCCCACTGATCGCCGCTGGTAAATCCGAGTCGGGTTTGCGGGGTGAATCCGCCTGGCAGCGGAGGGGCAACGACCGGTGCATTGATGGGCGAGGCATTGATTACCAAGGTCTGCACCGCTCCTTTGCGTACGGGCGCCTTCCCTTTGACAGTCTTTAAGAACTCCTGCTGCTGATAATTCCCCCACGCATTAAACAGGCTGAGCGCGAGGGCGAGAACGAGCAAACTGATTATCACAAACCTGACGGGACGTGACTGGGTCAATGCTTTCATGGGAACCTCCTCCAAATTGGGATTATATAGGACTCGATTATTTTATCAAATTAAACCTCAACTCGTTCCTTTCAATTTGTTACACACTTTCGATCACCAGCCTCTGATGACTGGGTATCGACACCATACCTCCGGGTCTCTTGAAAACGGGTAAAATAGCGTACATGCTCCAGACCATCAACATTCTGTTCCTCGCGGCGGAAGCCGAACCCTTTGTGAAGGTCGGAGGCTTGGGGGATGTTGCGGGTACGCTCCCAAGAGCCCTCAGGGCAATTTCCAACGATAAGATCAAATTTGATATTCGTCTCGTCCTGCCGCTGCATCCGGTGATCCGGGTTGAGTCGCTCACCCCGGCGGGAATTTTCCCGATCGCGCGCGGCAGTTCCGAAGTCCAGGTGGAGGCGTTTGAGGGCGCACTGGAAGGTCTGCCTGTGTATTTCATCAGCGGCGATCCGATCAAGGCGAGCGGTTCGGTCTACTCGTCCAACAACAAACTCGATGCTGAAAAGTACGTCTTCTTCTCGCTTGCCGCGCTCGAACTGCCGAGGCAAATCAACTGGATCCCCGACATCATCCACTGCAACGACTGGCACACCGCTCTCGCGTCCTATGGCAACCTCGTCAAACGCTGGGAGGATAAGAAGCACCGCATAGCATCCCTTATTACGATCCACAACCTGCCGTTCCTGGGTCCCGATGTAAAAGAGATTCTTGAATCGTACGGTGTGCCGCTTGCCAACACAGACCTGCCCGAATGGGCGCGCGTCATGCCCATGCCGCTCGGCTTGTGGGCATCGGATGCGATTATCGCAGTCTCACCCACATATGCCGATGAAATTTTGCATGAGGAATTTGGCGCCGGGCTGCAGGATTTCTTCCGCAACCGGACCGATTCACTTTCCGGCATCCTGAACGGGATCGACACCGCCTCCTTCGACCCGAAAACCGATCCTGCCCTGACGTCCAATTTCGACGCCGATTCGCTCCCTGCCCGAAAACCCAACAAGCGCGCCTTGCAGGAAAGGCTCAACCTGCCCGTCATCGATGAAGTACCGATGATCGGCATGGTTTCGCGTATGGATCCGCAAAAAGGCGTAGATATCGCCCTCAAGGGTCTGCGCATGTTGAAGAAGCAGAACTGGCAGTTCGTCCTGCTCGGCGCCGGTGACCCAAAACTCGAAGCGATGGCGCGCAAACTGCAGGAAGATCTCCCCGATCGCGTGCGCGTCGAAACCCGCTACGATGCCAGACTTGCCCGCCAGATTTACGGTGGCGCAGACATGCTGTTGATGCCCTCGCGCTATGAACCGTGCGGCATTTCACAGATGATCGCCATGCGCTACGGTTGCATCCCGATCGTCCGCGCGGTCGGCGGGCTTCACGATACCGTCACCGACAGTGAAACCGGCTTCGCCTTTGTGGAGGCGAAGGTCAAACCGTTCAACGATGCGGTGCGGCGCGCACTCGAACGGTTTCCCTATCATTCCCGCTGGTTGAATATGCAAAAAGCCGGCATGGCTCTCGATTTTTCGTGGCAGGCATCGGCGCAGAAATACGCCGCGTTATACAATAAAGTCGTGCATGATGTAAAGGTTTCTCCGGCACAGGAACCGTACCCGAAGGCAGGCGCAAAACCCGGCAGAAGGGTGCGCGAAACAGAGCCTGCTGTGGAAGGTGGAAACGCGGAGGTCTGATGAAAACACGGGCTGTTATTCTGGCAGGCGGCGAGGGGTCTCGCCTTGGCGTGCTGACGGCAAAACGCACCAAACCCGCCGTTCCGTTCGCGGGGAAATACCGCATCATCGACTTTGCCCTCTCAAACTGTGTGAACTCGGGGATTTTCGACTTGATGGTACTGGCGCAATACCGTCCCCAATCGTTGATTGAACACATAGGCGCAGGCGCACCCTGGGACCTCAACCGCGACTTCACCGGCGGCATCAAAATACTCACCCCGTACAAAGCCCGCAATGACTCGGACTGGTACGCTGGCACCGCCGACGCCGTGCAGCAAAACTTCGGCTTTATCAAGCAGGGCTCCCCCGATATGGTCCTGATTCTCTCCGGCGATCACATCTACACCATGGATTACGAGCCGATGATTTCGTTCCACCGCGACCAGCAGGCAGATGTGACCATCGGCACGATTACTGTCCCCATCGAGGAGGCATCGAGGTTCGGCATCGTCGGCACCGACAAGAAATTCCGCGTCACCTCCTTCGTTGAAAAACCGGCAAACCCGCCTTCCACCCTGGCAAACATGGGCGTGTACCTCTTCAACCGCGAACTACTAGACAGGATATTGTGGGAGGATCGCCAACGCAAGGGTTCTTCCCATGATTTTGGCAGGGATATCATCCCGCTCCTGGTGAGATCGAACGTCCGTGTGTTCGCCTTTCCATACAGCGGATATTGGATGGATGTCGGCACGGTGCAATCGTACTGGCAGGCGCACATGGACCTGCTCGCGCCCTTCCCAAACCTGAAACTATACGACCGCAATTGGATCATACACACACGTACTGCGGAACGTCCCCCGGCGCGGTTGACGGCGGAAGCCTACACCTATGCCAGCATGATAAGCGACGGATGCATCATTGAGGAAGGCGCCAGCGTGGAGAGCAGCGTGCTCTCACCAGGAGTCATCGTGCGCGCCGGAGCAGTGGTGCGCGAATCGATCGTCATTACTGATACGGTCATCGAGAGCGGCGCCGTGGTTGAAAGGGCTGTCGTGGATAAACAAGTCCGCGTTGGACCCAACGCACGCATTGGGGGTGGGGTTGCCGATCAATACATCAACATTGCGCTCGTCGGCAAGAGCAGTCATGTTCCTGAAGGTTTTGTCGTCGAACCAGGCGCAGAGGTCGGCACGGATGTCATTGAAAGCGACTACACTGACCAGGTCGTCAAGCCCGGAGAAACCCTCATCACCAAGAGACAACCGAATGAAATTTGAGCGCGCCGGGGGAATCCTGCTCCACCCCACCAGCCTTCCCGGTCCGTACGGGATTGGCGACCTCGGACCGCGCGCCTATCACTTCGTGGACTGGCTCGCCTCCAGCGGATGCAAACTCTGGCAGATCCTCCCGCTGGGCCCCACCGGTTACGGTGATTCGCCATATCAATGCTTCTCCGCCTTCGCGGGGAATCCGTACTTGATCAGCCCTGAGATGTTGATCCGGGATGGGCTGTTGACTCAAGACGATCTGCGCGAGGCGCCGGATTTTCCCGCCTCCCGCGTGGACTTTGGCCTGCTCATTCCATGGAAACTGGAACTCCTGCAACTTGCGTTTTCCCGCTTCCAAGCCGACCTCGGCGATCTGCGCACCGGCTTCGAGTATTTCTGTGCGCAGAATGTTTCGTGGCTCGACGACTTTGCCCTCTTTATGGCGATCAAAGATACCAACAATGGCAATGCCTGGAACACCTGGGCAGAGCCGCTCCGCACGCGCGAACAATCCGCATTGGAGAAGGCGCGGACGGAACTCGCCGAGGGGATACAACGCCATTCGTTCTATCAATTCGTCTTTCATCGTCAGTGGGAATCACTGCGGAGGTACACCAACGATAAAGGGATCAAGATCATAGGCGACGCGCCGATCTTCGTCGCATACGACAGTGCAGACGTATGGTCGCATCCCGAATTGTTCTTTCTGGATGAAGCGGGGAATCCCACCGTTGTCGCGGGCGTGCCGCCGGATCTTTTTTCAACCACGGGTCAGTTGTGGGGCAATCCCTTATACCGATGGGACGTTCATAAAGAGTCGGGATATGCCTGGTGGGTGGAACGCATAAAAATCACATTGAAATTCGTGGATATCCTGCGCCTCGATCACTTCCGCGGGTTTGCCGGGTATTACGAAATCCCCGCCGCTGACAAGACTGCCGAAAACGGGCGCTGGGTGCCAGGTCCCGGCCCGGATTTGTTCCGCACGATCGATTCGAAACTTAGCAACGGCGTGATCACTGCCGGGATCAAACTCCCCATCATCGCCGAGGACCTTGGCTTGATCACACCTGACGTGATTGCCATGCTGGAGGAATTTCAACTGCCGGGTATGAGAGTATTGCAATTCGGCTTCTCGAGCCCGGAGCATCCCTTCCTGCCCCACAACTATGTTCAAAACTGCGTGGCATACACGGGCACACACGATAACGACACCGGGCGCGGCTGGTTCGAAACGACTACCGACGAAGAACGCGAATTCGCCCTCCGGTATCTTGATTCCGATGGAAGCAACTTTGCGTGGGACTTGTTCCGCGCGGTGTGGTCCTCGGTGGCTGGGATCGCCATTACGCCGATGCAGGATGTCCTCAACCTGGGCGGTGAGGCGCGCATGAACTATCCATCTCGATTGGGAGGCAATTGGGAATGGCGCATGAAGGATGAGGATTTAAGTCATTCGCTGGCTGATCGATTGCGCGAATTGAACTATCTGTACTTGAGATAAATATTTTCTTGGCACCTTAACAATTCCATAGATCCGAAGTGGCTACATGACAGAGGCGGCGAACTGAAAAAAGACGCGGCTTGAACTTGATGTAGTTTTATTCGCCTTATATCAACCAACATCATAAAAAGTAGCGGATGCTTTTCAGCATCCGCTCTTTTGATCGGGCAAATCACTTCTTGAACAGCGCTAGATACTCGCCGTAGCCTTCCGC
This sequence comes from Anaerolineales bacterium, assembly GCA_035514655.1. Classification (GTDB taxonomy): domain Bacteria; phylum Chloroflexota; class Anaerolineae; order Anaerolineales; family Villigracilaceae; genus Defluviilinea. The sequence goes on along the minus strand of DATKAU010000308.1, from coordinate 25 downwards.
TTCCAGCTTGTCCACCGGGATGAAC
>DATKAU010000307.1:0-5381 GCA_035514655.1 Anaerolineales bacterium | reverse complement strand
TCCAGTTCGAGCGAAACGATCTGCTGGATGTCTTCGCGGTTGAGCGATCGGAAGATCACAGTCGCGTCGAGGCGGTTGATGAATTCGGGACGGAAGGCGCGCTTGAGCGATTCGTTCAACTTCTTGCGCATGTCCTCATAGGAAAGTCTTTCTTCGTTGGCTTCATCGCGTTTAAGTGCAAAGCCGAGCGAGGACTGCTTCTTGATCACATCCGCGCCGATGTTGGAGGTCATGACGATAATCGCGTTGCGGAAGTCCACCTTGCGGCCCTTCGCGTCGGAGAGATGTCCCTCCTCCATGATCTGCAACAACATGTTGTGCACTTCAGGATGCGCCTTCTCCACTTCATCGAAGACGACAATCGAGTACGGTCTGCGGCGCAGGGCCTCGGTCAGTTGACCGGCTTCCTCGTAGCCAATGTATCCGGGAGGCGCGCCGACCAAACGTGAAGCCGTGTGCCGTTCCATGAACTCGGACATATCCAGTTGTATCGCCGCTTCTTCACTGCCGAACATGAATTTCGCGAGCGTTTTCGTTAATTCCGTTTTTCCGACTCCCGTCGGACCGAGGAACATGAACGAACCGATCGGGCGCTTGGGGTCCTTCAACCCGGCGCGGGCGCGGCGGACCGCACGCGAGATCGCCACGATGGCATCGTCCTGCCCGATGATTCCCTTGCGGAGTTCGTCCTCCATCTTGAGCAGGCGCTGAGATTCTTCCTCGGCAAGCTGCATAAGGGGGACACCCGTCCACATGGAGACGACTTCAGCGATATCCTCCGCGGAAACAACAGGGCTGTTTGCGCGATCCCAGCCGGTGCGCAGGCGTTCGATCTGTTCGCCGAGGTCGGTCTCGCGTTCCTGCCATTCGATCACGTCTTCGTTGTTGCCCTCCTCCTGCGCGAGGGATCGGTTCTGGCGGGCCTGTCTTAATTGACCAAATAAATCCTTCGCATGTTTCGCGGCGGGGCTCTTGTACATGCGCACGCGCGACGAGGATTCATCGATCAGGTCTATGGCTTTATCGGGGAGGAAACGTTCCGTCACGTAACGGGTGGAAAGGTGCGCGGCGGCCACGAGCGCTTCGTCGGATATCACAAGGTGATGATGTTCCTCGTATGCGGGGCGGATGCCTTTGAGGATCTGAATGGTCTCCTCTTCGGAGGGTTCGTCCACCTGGATCGGTTGGAAGCGCCGTTCGAGCGCGGCGTCTGATTCGATGTGCTTGCGGTATTCGTCCATTGTGGTCGCGCCGATCACCTGCAATTCGCCGCGCGACAGGGCGGGCTTGAGGATGTTGGCGGCGTCGACGGAGGAGCCTGCAGCTCCCGCGCCTACCAGCATGTGGACTTCATCAATAAATAAAATGGCTCCGGATTGCTTCAACTCGTCGATCACGCGTTTGAGGCGTTCCTCGAACTGGCCCCGGTACATGGTGCCAGCCACCAGCGACCCGACATCGAGCTGCAATAAGCGTTTGTTCATCAACGGCGCGGGCACGTCGCCCTCCACGATCCGCTGGGCGAGGCCCTCGACGATGGCAGTCTTGCCGACGCCCGGTTCGCCGATCAACGCGGGGTTGTTCTTCGTGCGCCGTGCGAGGATTTGGATCACGCGCTCGATCTCCATCTGGCGGCCGATCACCGGGTCGAGTTTCTTTTCCTCGGCTTTCGAGGTGAGGTCGGAGGCGAGTTGATCGATGAGCGGGGTTTTCTGATTCGGCTGGGCTCCACGCGCGGGTCCCGTGCCTGCAGGCGTGGGGGCGGAGGAGGCGGATTCGTTCAGCACGCGGCGCGTCTGCCTGCGGATCTGTTCCGGGGTCACGCCAAGCCGTCGCAGCACTTCCAGCGCGGTGCCGTCCACACGCACAAGTCCGAGCAGAATGTGTTCTGTGCCAATGTAATGATGACCAAGGCGACGCGCTTCATCCACGGCGAGTTCGAGCACCTGTTGGGTGTCGCCGGCGAGTTCGACGCGGCTCGGGTCAAAACCTGCCGAGCTGGTCGATACGCGGCGGATCACTTCGCGCACGCGATCCGAGGTCATGCCGAGTTCGCGCAGGACGCGGCCTGCCACACCGCCCTCTTCATCCATTAATCCAAGCAATAAGTGCTCTGTCCCGATGTTGTTGTTGTGAGCCTGCTCTGCCTCCTGGTGTGCGAGGCTGAGCACCCGTCTTGCACGCTGCGTAAATCGTTCCATGCCTGCCATAGTGGTCTCCTGACTTTGAGAGATTCTACCAAAAAGCGGAGTGAGTCCGTGTAGGAAATAGATTAGAGTTTGTTTACAACGCTGATACAATTCATTGCAACTTTGAAATTTCTTACCTGGCAAACCGAGAGTACAAAGGACGGACGTATGCTATCAATCTGTGTTTTTTGCGGATCGTCGGATTCGGTTCACGCGGACTACAAGTCTGCCGCGCACCAAATAGGCGTCACCTTCGCTGAGAGAGGAATCCGCCTGATCTACGGCGGCGGAAAAACGGGCTTGATGGGCGCCATCGCCGACGGTGTGATTTCTGCGGGCGGGGAGGTAATAGGCGTGATCATCCCGTCCATGAACGTTCCGGCTCTTGCACATGACGGTTTAACCCGCATGGATGTTCCACCCGACATGCACGCGAGGAAGGCGCGCATGTACGAACTGGCCGATGGGTACATCGCACTCCCCGGCGGCTTCGGCACCTTCGACGAGTTGTTCGAAACCGTCACCTGGTCGCAGACCGGCGCGCACGAGAAGCCGGTCGGTCTGCTGAATGTAAAAAATTATTACGCGCCTCTGCTCGCCGCCATCGATCACGCGGTGGAGGAGGGGTTTATTTTCAGGGAGCATCGCGATGCCATCTTCTGCGATTCCGATCCGGGCAGATTGCTGGATGCGATGGCGACGTACGTACACCCGCACGATGCAGTGAAGAGGTGGATGAGGGAGGAGTAGTCGGTTAGTCTGCCAGTCTCCTGGTCTGATAGTCAGAGAGTTATTAAGAATGAATATTACTTGGCTTGAACTTCAAACGAGGGATTTGCAGGCGCAGGCGGATTATTATGCCCATGTTCTTGGGTTATCTGTAAATCGGTCCGCTACGAATCTGGAAGTGCAGGCAGGGAGGACTATGCTTGTTTTTCTACAAGCCGATTCTGGTTTCGACGGCGCATATCACTTTGCGTTTAATATTCCCGAAAATCAATTCCGGACGGCAAAGGAATGGATCGCCAGCCGCACCGCACTGATTCGCGACGAAAAGGGATACGATGAATTCAATTCATCGAGCTGGAACGCGACATCCCTGTACTTCAAGGACCTGGCGGGAAACATCCTCGAATTGATCGCGCGGCATGCCTTGAAAAACGCGGCTGAAGAGGGATTCAACAGTAGTCAGATCCTGAACGTCAGCGAGATCGGTCTGCCTTCGCAGGATGTGATCAGCTTTGCAGATGAAATCTGCACGAAGTTGGATCTGTCTGTGTTCCATCAGAAGCCAAATGAAAAATTCACGCCGGTTGGTGATGATGACGGGCTGTTGATCCTGCCCATTGTGGATCGAATCTGGTATCCGAACACCGGAATCCCTGCGAAAATGCTGCCGGTGAGGGTTGAACTTGAATCCGACGGCAAACACTGCGAGATCCGCGGGGTGCCGTATCACATCACGGCGAATTAATACTTTTCACAGGTTCGAGGCTGTAAATCACAACCGATCGATGCTGGTTGCCCGTCGCGATATACCCCACCATCCAGCGGTCCGGGTCCATTTCGAAGGTATACGATTCCTGCAGGGTGAAATATTGTGAGTTGTCGAATCCGAGGATCTGTATGAAATCGATCCAGCCTTCGTCTTCAACATTTGCCTGCCCGGGCAGGATCAGGCAGGTGGCTCCGTTTTTCACCAGATAGGCATCTGCCCTGTGTTCATTCAACCATTGAAAGGGCTCCGGGTTTGTCAACCCGCTGATATCCAGAATCGAGCGTGCAGAGAAATACCGGATCGCGCCGATGTCGAAGACCGCACAATTCTCACCTTCCGGGATCAAATCCCGGTATGCATAGGCTGCCTGTATGCGGACAGCCTGCATGTGTTCAATGTTCGAATCGTACACACGGTTCCAATGCAGGGTGTTGACGCATGCCATGACGATCAGTCCGCCCGTCAGCATGCGGGCAAGAACGGGTCGTGCTTCAAATTTGGAGGCGCCCATGGCGAGCAGGATCCATAGCGCGAGGTGGTTCATCATCCCATACCGGCTTGCTGTACCGATCACAGGGAAGAAGAGCATATAGGCGATGTTGTGCAGAAGGATCCATGCACCGAACATCACCAGCGGACGCGAATCGGCATCCTGCACCCAGCCCTGCCATCTTTTTGCCGATGCCAGCCACCTGCCAGTGGCGATGATCAGAGGCAGAACGATCAACAGCCATACAGGAATCGCCCATACCGACGGTGCGTAACTGCCAACACCGAACGCGGAGTCGTCCAGTAGAAAAGGAGGCGGGAAAGACTTCCCGCCCAGGGCAAAGAGCACCAGGTATGACAGCCAGGCAAGAGGATAGGTAAGGTTGCGAAGGTAGACGAAGTTTGCGAGTACGGGATAACGGCTGGCAACGAAACCCAGCGCGATGTCAAAGGAGAATTGTTTTCCGATCGCGCTCGTGGGCAGGATGTATCCTGATCGCAGATAGATGTACACAAACCATGGCACCGAGATCAACGCGCCGATCGCCATTGCCTTGATCAATTCCCGCCTGACGCCGCGGTTTGCCCACACATCGACGAGCGCAATCGCTCCTGCGAGGATGATTCCCTCAGGGCGCGCCAGGATGGTCAAACCGACGGCTGCCCCAAGCGCCGTCCACTTTTGGTATCGATAGGCAAGGAATGAAAGTGTGCCGAATGCGAGAAAAAGGATCGTGTCCATGCCGCTCAGGGAGAACCACAGCAGGTTACCCGAGATCGCAATAAGAAAGATTGCGAGGAGCAGGTAGTGTGATTTCCAGACAGGGCGGAAGATGAGGTAGAGGGCGCTGCTCAGGGTGATCATCATCAGCGCGCCGAGCAGTTTCGCCGAGAGAGGCAGCGGAATGCCCAGCAGTTTCAGCCCTGCCAGCAGGAATACCCACAACGGACTGGTCGTGCCGATCCCTGTTTCCGACACGTCATTAAAAAACAACCTTCCGTGCGATGCCAGGTTGTCTGCATAGACAAAATGGATGTAGGCATCATCCATTGGAAATTCAATGGGGGATGGATACAGGAAGAAAAAGGTTTCAACCGCGATGATGAACGCCACCGCTCCGATGACGAGGCGCGCAGGGGGATTGGTAAGGGTGCCGGTTATTCGTGAAAAATCCATGTTTCGATATCCTTAAAGACAATGTCGT
>DATKAU010000306.1:0-18303 GCA_035514655.1 Anaerolineales bacterium | reverse complement strand
AGCTCGTGGGTGCGATCATCCTGCTCACCGGTACGGTGATCATTTTGTTCACGACGAATGTGACGCTTGCATGGACATCGATGCCGATCCTGCCGATCGCGTTCGGGCTGTTCGTGTTCTTCGGGATCATCAGCCAGCCGTTGTTCGCGCAGGTACAGCAGAAACTCTCCGCCCTCAACACGATCCTGCAGGAAAATCTTGCGGGTGTAAAGGTTATCAAGGCATTCACGCGCGAGAAGGAACAGCAAAGAAAATTCCGCAAAGCCGCAGACGACACGATGAACCAGCAGATCCACGTGGCGCGGTTGTTCACGTTTTTATTCCCGTTGATCTTCATGGTGGCGAATCTGGGCCAGGCGGCGATCCTGTACGTGGGCGGCGAACAGATCATTACAGGTCTGCTCACGCTCGGCGAATGGCAGGAGTTTTCGCTGTATCTCATTTACCTGTTCTTCCCCATCGCGCAATTCGGGTTCATCATCACGCAGCTCGGGCAGGCTTCGGCTTCAGCGGAACGCATCTTCGAGATCCTCGATGCCCGGAACGATATCGTGGATAGACCCGATGCGATTACACTGCCGGATGTCACCGGCACGGTGAAGTTCGAGAACGTCACCTTCCGGTATTTCGGAGGCGGCGACCCCGTGTTGAAAAACGTTTCGTTCACTGCAAATCCTGGTGAAACCATCGCCTTGCTCGGCGCAACAGGTTCGGGCAAAACCACCATCATTAATCTGCTGCCGCGCTTCTATGACCCCAGCGAAGGAAAAATCACCATCGACGATCACGACCTGCGCGACGTGAAACTCGAATCGCTTCGTTCGAAGATCGGGATCGTGTTGCAGGAAACGACCCTCTTCAGCGGAAGCATCCGCGATAACATCGCCTTCGGCAAATCTGACGCCTCGCAAGCCGAAATCGAATCCGCCGCCAAAGCCGCCGCCGCGCACGATTTCATCACCTCTTTCCCTGACGGCTACAACACACACGTCGGCGAACGCGGCGCCACGCTCTCCGGCGGACAAAAGCAACGCGTTGCCATCGCCCGCGCACTTCTCCTTAATCCCCGAATTCTCATTTTGGATGATTCAACCTCGAGCGTGGACCTGAACACCGAGGCGCAAATCCAATCTGCCCTCGAAACGCTGATGAAAGGCAGAACATCTTTTGTCATTGCGCAGCGCATCAGCACTGTCATCAACGCTGACAAGATCCTCGTGCTCGACAAGGGCGAGATCGTCGCTGAGGGCAAACATCACGATCTCATGGAAGACAGCCCGATCTATGCGGAAATCTATAACTCACAGATACTATCCCACGAACAGACCTCACGGGTCTCAGAGACCCGTGAGGTCTCAGGGGAGGTGGAATTATGATGGGGAATCGCTCAGAGCTCTTCAAACAGGAGACGGTCGTCGCCCGGGACGTGCGCGGCACGCTCCTGCGCCTGCTCCGTTACTTTGCGCCGTATTGGTTTATGGTATTCATCGCACTCGTTGTGATGATTACCTCCACATGGATGAACGTCACGACACCCGTGTTGACGGGTCAGGCCACCGATTGTTTCATCGTGCAATTCGGAGGCGGAGGCGGTTCTTTCGGGCCCCTCGGCTCGACTCAGTCCGAGGCATCTGAATCTGCCTGCTGGCTTGGGACGACCGACCCATCCTCCCTCACCTTGACCGAGCGACTCATCTACAAAGCCTACACGTGGAACGAATATCCCGCGCCCGTTGACTCATCCTCCATGACCAGTGACGAACGCATAGCCGGTCTCTTTCGCCTGACGATGATCATGGCGGCGTTGTATGTGTTTGGTGCACTGTTGTTTGGCATGACCTTCCTCGCCATGACCTGGGCGGCGCAGCATGTCATCCGTCAGATGCGCCTGCAGGTCTTCGAGAAATTGCACACTCTTTCGCTCAGTTACTACTCCGAACACACTGCAGGCGATCTGATGAGCCGTATCACCAACGACACCTCCGCACTCGAGCAGGGCACCTCGTTTGCGCTGGTGCAATTCATCAGCGGCGTCATCCAACTGGTGTGGATTTCGTACAACATGCTCACGGCGAGCCTGCCGTTTGCCCTGCTATCCTTATCCGTCGCGCCGTTGATGTTTATTGCCACCGCGTATTTCTCGGCGCAAGCGCGCAAGGCATTCCGCACCAGCCGCGAAGAAATAGGCAACGTCAACGCGGAATTGCAGGAATCGATCTCTGCCGTGCGCGAAGTGCAGGCATTCAATCGTGCAGACGAGAATATCGAACAATTCAAGGAAGTCAACGCTGCCAACCGCGACGCCAATGTGCGCGCCGTGTCATACACGTCTGCGCTGGCGCCGGTGCTGGAAGCCTTGTCCTATGTCGCGCTGGCGATCGTTGTCGGCGCGGGCGGATGGGCATTGCTGAGAGGCGAGCCTCTCTTCGGCGCGACTGTGACCTTCGGTCTGGTCGTGACCTTCCTTGCCTACGTCCAGCGCTTCAACCAGCCGATCCAGCAGATCGCGGTCTTGTGGACGAACATCCAAAACGGCATCGCGGGCGCGGAGCGCATCTTCAACATTCTCGATGAAGAACCCGCTGTGACCGATAAAACGACTCCAAAAGTCATGCTGCCCATCAAGGGACTCGTCGAATTCTCGAACGCCTCCCACTCGTACGAAGACGGCGTGCCTGTATTGAAAGACGTCTCGTTCACTGCGCAGCCCGGGCAGACGATTGCGATTGTCGGTCCCACCGGCGCGGGCAAGACGACGATCATCAACCTTCTCCCGCGCTTTTACGACGTTTCAAGCGGTTCGGTAAAGATTGACGGCGTCGACGTCCGCGACGTGACGATGAAATCTTTGCGCGAACAAATCGGTATCGTGCTGCAGGATACGTTCCTCTTCAGCCAGAGCGTGATGGAAAACGTCCGCTTTGGGAAGCCGGACGCAGCAGACGAGGAGGTGATGGCGGCGATCAAACTCGCCAACGCCGATTCGTTCATCGAGCGCCTCCCCGAAAAATATCAGACCGTCCTGGGTGAGCGCGGTTCAGGCTTGAGTCAGGGTCAGCGGCAGCTGCTCTCGATCGCCCGCGCGGCGCTGTCAGACCCGAAGATTCTCATTTTGGATGAGGCAACTTCAAGCGTGGACACAAGAACCGAGCGTCTCATCCAGAAAGCCTTCGACGAATTGCTCAAAGGCCGCACATCCTTTGTCATCGCCCACCGCTTGTCCACGATCCGCAATGCGGACATGATCCTGGTGTTGAAGGACGGCGAGATCATCGAGCGCGGGGTACATGACGAACTGCTGGCGAAAGAAGGCTTTTATTACGACCTGTATATGAGCCAGTTCAAGAAACAGGAGGAGATCGAAGCGGCTGTGGCGGTCAACTGAGATATCGATCACAAAACGATCCCCTTTCCATAAATTGGAGAGGGGATTTTGATTTCCAGGGGGTTATACTGAATGTAAATATTCTGGTGGAGGCATCCATGTCCCAATCATCTGCATTGACATATCTGGAAGAAAACCACGAACGCTTCCAAAACGAACTGATCGAGCTCCTGCGCATCCCATCCATTTCACATGACCCTGCCTACAAAACGGACATGGATAAAGCCGCCCGCTGGCTCGCGGACAGACTCCGTTCGATGGGCGTGACCCATGTGGAGATCCTGCCCACGGCTGGACATTCTGTTGTTTACGGTGAATGGTTCGCTACGCGCGGAGGCGCGTCTGCTCCGACCGTGTTGATCTATGGGCATTATGATGTGCAATCGGCTGAGCCGTTGAAGGATTGGATGAGTCAGCCGTTTGAACCGGTTATCCGAAATGATAATTTGTATGTGCGCGGTTCTTCCGATATGAAGGGTCAAACACTGGCTTCACTAAACGCGGTGGAGGCTATTATCAAAACCGAAAACCCGCCACTCAATTTCAAGTTCCTGATCGAAGGCGAAGAAGAGATCGGGTCAAAGCATTTGAATGAATTTCTGGTCCAATATCATGAAAAACTGGCGTGTGATTTTTCTCTAAACACAGATGCAGGCGGAATGCCTGATGCCGAGACCCCCTCCATTTGTTACTCCTTGCGTGGCGGAGCGGGTTTCCTTCTGCAGATTTCTGGTCCCAGCCAGGATATTCATTCCGGTGAATATGGCGGCGCCATTCAAAACCCGATCCACGTAATGAGCAGGTTGATCGCGGGCTTGCACGACGAGCAGGGACATGTCACCCTGCCGGGATTTTATGACAGGGTTCGCAAAATTGATGATCAGGAACATGCCGAGCTGGCAGGGCTTCCATTTGATGAAGCGTTCCTGTTGAAACATTCCGGCGCACCGGCGTTGTGGGGCGAGCCGGAGTTCATCCCTGCTGAACGGATTGGCGCGCGCCCCACGGCAGAGGTAGTGATGTTTACGGCGGGGCAACCAAAATTAGCCATCCCAGCCACAGCTTCGGCGATGATTTCGTTCCGATTAGTCCCGGATCAGGATCCGCTCGAAGTGGAGAAACAGTTCAGGGGTTATCTTGAAGCGCATGCCCCACCCACGGTGAAATGGGACCTGCAATTCCTGATCGGGAATCCCGCCGTCATCACGGATCGCAAATCCCCGGCTGTCGTTGCGATGAAGTATGCGCTTCAGGCTGCCTTTGGAAAGGAACCCATCTTTCAAAGAAGCGGCGGCGGGATCGGTGCAGTGTTGATGTTCAAAAATACATTGGGTGTTGATTCAGTGCTGACCGGCTTCTCGTTATTTGACGATAACATCCATGGACCTAATGAGAAACTGCATCTGCCTGCATGGGAAAAAGGTATGAAAGCGCTGGTGTATTTCTTCCATAATTTGGTGGATTCGAAATAAACATAAAATCAAACTTTGATATAAATCCATCATTGCAACCGATGAGCGATATTTCATTAACTTCATTTGGGCAGGCGGATATCTGACCCATTGGTAATGGAATTAACCATGGTCTGAAAATAGTGTGGTAAAAAAATACGGTGGAGGTCATGCTTGAATAAAGGGGAGAATACATTGAAAAGAATTTTGATGATACATGTCGGGTCTCTCTCTGCAACCAGTCACAGCAAAAGGAGTAACATTCTTCAAAAACTCATGACAGATCTAACCTCTCATCTCACTTTCCTGTATGGGGAAGACCAGTCTCCAGGCTTGCTTGCCCGCGTCGAGAGTATCATCGCAGATCATCGCAAGCGCTTGCAGAGTGAACCACACAACGGCGAATTAACCGAACGCGACTCGATCCTCATCACCTACGGCGATCAGGTTCAAGCGGCGAACGAAAAACCCTTGCGAACGCTCAAGAAGTTTTGTGACAAATTTCTGACCGGCGTCGTGGGCGGGATTCACATCCTGCCGTTCTACCCCTGGACATCCGACGATGGTTTCTCGGTGCTGGATTATCGTAAAATCGATCCGGCCCTTGGCGATTGGGACGATATCTCTGCCATGCAAAACTTCCGCCTGATGTTCGACGGCGTGATCAATCACATCTCGTCGCAAAGCGAATGGTTTCAGAAATTTCTGCAGGACGATCCGCATTACTGTGAATATTTCATCACCGTCGAAGGCGAGCCGGATCTCTCGAAGGTGGTACGTCCGCGCGCGTTGCCGTTGCTTACGTCATTCCAGACCCTCTCCGGCGAGAAAAAAGTCTGGACAACGTTCAGCGCCGACCAGATTGACCTCAATTTCAAGAATCCAGAAATCCTGCTCGAAATCCTCGAAATCCTGCTCCTCTACGCCGAACGCGGCGCGGACTTCATCCGCCTCGATGCGATTGCCTATCTCTGGAAGGAGATCGGCACCACCTGCATCCACCTGCCTCAAACCCATGCTGTGATTCAATTCCTGCGCGCCGCCCTGAACGAAGCTGCGCCGCACGTGCATCTCTTCACAGAGACCAACGTGCCGCACCCTGAGAACATTTCCTATTTTGGCGATGGCGCGAACGAGGCACAGCTCGTCTACAACTTTGCCCTGCCGCCGTTGACATTGCATGCCTTCCACACCGGCGACGCACGCATCTTATCCAAGTGGGCACGGACGTTGACCCTGCCCTCGGATAAAACAACCTTCTTCAACTTCCTCGCCTCCCACGACGGGATCGGGTTGAATCCTGCCCGGGGGATTCTGTCCAATGCTGACATCGACTCATTGGTGAACAAAACGCTTGAACCCGGCGGCTTGATCTCCTACAAACACAACCCAGACGGGACGCAGAGCCCGTATGAGATGAATATCAACTACTTCGACGCGCTGTCCAATCCTGCTTTGCTCGAGGCGGCGGGATCACATCTTGAAACATTGGATTTGCAAGTCGATCGATTCATCGCCGCGCAAGCCATCATGCTCTCATTGATCGGCGTGCCGGGCATTTACTTCCACAGTCTCTTCGGCTCCCGCGGCTGGGCGGAAGGCGTCAAACTGACCGGACGCAACCGCACGATCAACCGCGAGAAGTGTCAAATGGATGAATTGCAAAATCAACTGGCAGATGAAAATTCATTGCGTTTCAAGGTTTTCAAAAGATACAGTCAACTACTGAAGACAAGAAGCGGTACGTCCGCGTTTCACCCGCATGGGACGCAATCCATTTTGGATTACCACCCATCTGTTTTTTCCGTCGAACGAACGTCTCCCGGCGGCGCGTCGCGCACCTTGTGTTTGCAAAATGTCAGCCATGAACGGATATCGTTTTCGACAAGATACAGATTAACTATTGATCTGTTCACGAGTCAGGAAGTACAAACTTCAAATATTACACTTGAGCCATATCAAGTATTGTGGCTGAAACTAGATTAAATATGTCGATGCGTGGAGCGACGCCTCGCGTCACCACAAAGCTATCCCCTGTCATTGGAGTAAATTGTCAACACAGGAGATTGCTTCGCCACTTTGTGGCTCGCAACGACATGATACCCGGAGGCAACCATGACACCATCATCCCACAACATCGGCTTCATCTCCACCCGCTTCGCGGGCACAGACGGCGTCTCTCTTGAAACATCCAAGTGGGCGACCGTACTCGAACGGCTCGGTCACCAATGCTTTTATTTTGCAGGTGAATGCGATCGAAACAGCGCTCAATCCCATGTGGTACCTGAAGCGTTCTATCGTCACCCTGAAATCGACAAATTGAATCAACAGGCATATTCGGGAAGTTGGACAGTCACCCGGGAGGCTCGTGAAGAGCATCCCGAAATCGCGGCGCTGCAAAGGGATTTTTTCTCGGTGTATATCCGCCCGCCTCATATGACGCGCCGTGTGGATGAACTCAAGGATTATTTCAAGCGTCAATTGTATGAATTCGCGCGGCGTTTCGAACTGGAGATCCTTATCATCGAAAACGCTGTGACGATCCCGCTTAACCTGCCGCTGGGGCTGGCCATCACCGAGTTTGTCGCCGAAACCGGCTACCCAACCATCGCTCACCATCACGATTTTCATTGGGAACGCCAGCGGTTCCAGGTCAACTGCGTGGGCGACTACCTCGCGGCGGCATTCCCACCGACCCTGCCTTCGATACGACACGTGGTCATCAACACGATCCAGGCGCAACAGGTCGCTTCGCGTTACGGTGTGGCGGCGCGCGTGATCCCCAACGTGATGGACTTCGATACCCTTCCTCCCCCACCCGACTCGTACACGGAAAACGTGCGCGACGAGTTCGGTATCAACCCCGGTGAATACTTTTTCCTGCAGCCGACACGCGTGATTCAACGCAAGGGCATCGAGCATGCCATCGAACTGATGCGCCGGCTCGACCTGCCCGCCAAGCTCATCATCTCGCACGCCTCCGGCGATGAAGGCACAGACTATGAACAGCGCGTCCGTGAATATGCCCATCTGCTGGATGTGACCGTGCGATTCGAATCGGATCAGGTGCTGGATCAGCGCGGCATGACCAAAGACGGGAGGAAAATTTACACGCTCGGGGACGTGTACCCTCATGCAGATATGGTCACTTATCCTTCCGCCATCGAGGGCTTTGGCAACGCTTTTCTCGAAGCGGTGTATTACCGCCGGCTGATCCTGGTTAACAACTATTCGATCTACGAAGTGGATATCAAACCCAAGGGCTTTCACACGGTCTGGTTCGATGGGTTCGTCAGTGCGAGCACCATTACCGCCGTACGTCACGCGTTGAAGAATCCCAGCCTGACACAGGAATGGACGGAAATGAACTATCAACTCGCAAAACGCTATTTCTCCTACACGGTTCTGGAACAACGATTAGAATCCATGCTGGCGGATTGCCTGGGATATCAGGCATGAATATTGCCCTCCTGCATTACTCCGTGCCGCCCATCGTCGGCGGTGTGGAAAGCGTCATTGCCCACCATGCGCGGTTGATGTCTGCGGATGGGCATTCGGTGCGTTTGATTGCGGGGCGCGGTGAATCGCTTTCAGACCAGATCCCGTTGATCTGGATGCCTCTGGCCGATTCCCGTCACGAACGGGTGACCCTTCAGATCAAGGAGCAGTTGGACCGGGGAGAAGTAACAAGGGATTTCGAGGTGGTACGCGACAAATTGGCTATCGAACTGCAAATCGCCTTTTCCGGCGCGGATGTCCTGATCGCGCACAACGTGTGTTCGCTGAATAAAAACCTTGCCCTGACAGCCGCGCTGCATCAGCTTCACCGGTCCGGCAAACTGCCCCGGCTGATCCTCTGGCATCACGACCTCGCATGGACCACCGCGCGCTATCTGCCGGAACTGCATGACGGCTATCCCTGGGATTTACTGCGTACGGATTGGGATAACACGACACACATCGTTGTCTCGGAGTTGCGGCGCGATCAACTGGCAGGGTTAATGAAGCTGGATCCTGCGTCAATCCGCGTTGTCCCCAACGGTGTGGATATCGAATTGTTTTACAAACTCGAAGAGTTGACCCTCTCCCTGCTTGAAAAAACAAACCTGCTGGATGCTTCACCGATCCTGCTCCTGCCCGTCCGTGTGACGCCGCGCAAGAACATTGAGCTGGCTCTGCATACCGTGGCTGAATTGAAAAAGCAATTTCCACAAGCCGCGCTGGTGGTGACGGGTCCGTTGGGTCCGCACAATGCGAACAACATCCGATATTTCGAAATGCTCACAAGCCTGCGCAAAAAACTTGGTTTGGAGGGTTCCGTTCATTTTCTGGCGGAGCTGCACGACGGCTTTCTGCCTGATGAAGTGATCGCCGATTTTTACCGCGTCGCCGATGCACTCTTCTTCCCCAGCCGCGAGGAGGGGTTTGGCATTCCATTAATCGAAGCTGCATTCAGCCACCTGCCCGCCTTTTGCGCCGATATCCCTCCTCTGCGCAAGTTAGGCCTAGACGATGCGGCATTCTTTTCTCCCGATGAAGACCCTGCCCGGGTGGCAGGGATGATCGCAGGATATTTTCAAACCTCCATGTCTGCGCGGCTTGCCATGCGGGCGCGCGCCTCGTTCCGCTGGGAGGCGATCTACCGCCAGCATATCGCCCCGTTGTTGAAGAAAGGATGACCCATGCAGAAACGTTCCCGTCTTAGTCTCATTCACACCATCATGATTCCTATCGTCCACGAGGGGCCCGGCTTGCACGCACTCGATGCAGCACGGCACTTCAATGCGGAGATCATTCTGGTGGGCGTGGTGGTCGTGCCGCCCGATCAATCCTTGAGCATGGGCGCGGCTTCGGCGCGGGCCTTGCGAAAACTGCTCCGCATTTTCGGCAGGGATCCGCGCGTGACTGCCAAGTCGCAGGTCATCGTGGAATATGAGCCGTGGAATCGGCTCTCGAAAATATTGCAGGATGAAAAACCGGATCTGCTCCTGCTTGAGTTTGACTCTCATCTCAAGGCGCTGCGCGTCACGACAAACGATGTACTGGTGCGCCCGCCATGCGACGTCGCTTTGATGAAAGGAAAAATTACAAGCAAACCGAATCAGATCCTCGTCCCGGTGCGCGGCGGTCCGCATGCGGAGCTGGCGCTGCGCGTGGGACTGGGTCTGCAATCCAAAGGCGTCACAACCCTGCACATCCGCAAGCCGGATGATCCGCAGTCAGATGTGGACGCGCCGTTCAAGGGTCTGGATCGGGTCTTGAGGCAGTTGCCTGAGGTGCAGAAGCAGTTCGAAGTCACGGATGATCCGGCACATGTCATCCTGCAGCGCGCCGGGCAAAAGGACACGATCATCCTGGGTACCACGTCCCAGCCGGTCAGGAGTTCGGCTTCGCTAGGACCTGTGGCAGACAGCATTCTGCGCGAGGCAATCTGCCCGGTGATCGCAGTCAAAAGCGGCAGACCCCTGCCCTATGATGCCTACGATGAAAGCGCAGGCGTGGAGGCGATTTCGATTCTGGTGGATAAATGGTTTGGGGAAAACACATTCCATGCAGATGAGTTCAATCATCTGCGGGAAGAGGTGGAGTTGAAGCAGAAACAGGGTCTCACCATCAGCTTGGCATTGCCCGCGTTGAACGAGGAAGAGACGGTGGGCAAGTTGATCCGCATGATGAAAAAGGAGTTGATGCAAAAAGTGCCCCTGCTCGATGAAATTGTGTTGATCGATTCCGATTCCACCGACCGGACGCGTGAGATTGCAAAAAAGCTGGGGATCCCGGTGTACATCCACCAGCATTTGCTCGAACAGATGGGTGCACGGAGCGGAAAGGGGGAGGCGTTATGGAAGAGCCTGTTGGTGACAAAGGGCGATATCATTGTGTGGATCGATACGGATATTGTGAATATTCACCCGCGTTTTGTGTACGGTATCATCGGTCCGTTGCTGCACAATCGCCAGATCAAGTTTGTAAAAGGCTATTACCGCCGCCCGCTTAAAGTGGGTGCAAAGATGCAGGTGGGCGGCGGCGGGCGTGTGACCGAACTGACAGCGCGCCCACTGTTGAATTTGTTTTACCCCGAACTCTCGGGGGTAGTCCAGCCGCTTTCGGGGGAATATGCAGGCCGGCGCGAGGCATTGGAGCAGGCGACGTTTTATTCCGGTTACGGCGTGGAGACCGGGTTATTAATCGATATCTATGAGCGTTATGGCCTGGGTGCGATCGCGCAGGTGGACCTGCTCGAGCGCATCCATCACAACCAGCATCTGGAGGCCTTGAGCAAGATGTCGTTCGCCATCATCCAGACGGTGATGCACAAACTGGAGAAACGTTTCGGGAGGGCTGTGCTGGAGGATGTAAACCGCTCGATGAAGTTGATCCGGCATGATACCCGGGGATATTTTCTCGATATCGAGGAAATTGCCGAGCGCGCCCGCCCGCCGATGATCGAAGTGGATGAATACAAGAAACGGCTCAAAGACACCTGAATATCCATTTGTGGATATTTATTCTTGACTCTTCCCTGACGGTATTTCCCCCCAACCTTCTCAACAGCGGAGTCATTGTCACTCCCTGCACAAAAATGGAAAACGCCACCACACCGAACGCAGCGGTGATGATCTGTTCGCAGTGTGGGACCTGCCCCGGCAGGCCCAATGCCAGCGCCACAAGCACGGCTATGAAAAGGAGGAGTTCGATGCATTCGATGGTGAATTGCATGCGGGTAATATACCCGTTGAACCGCGCGGGGAGAAGCTAACGCGCCTCGAAAGTGAAGCAAGCCCGGCCTTCGGAGGAGGTGGATTCACATCCCATGAGAAAAAATAAATTATGGTATGCTTGACCCACCTCACATTGGGAGCCTCGCATGTACGTTGCCATTGAAGGGGTTATCGGAGTCGGCAAGACCACCCTCGCCCGTCTTCTTCAACCCGCGTTCAACGCCGAAGTCATCCTCGAAGTCTTTGAAGAGAACCCGTTCCTGTCCGATTTTTACGGAGACCGCGAACGCTACGCCTTTCAAACGCAAATTTTCTTTTTGCTCAGCCGGTATCACCAGCAGCGCCGCACGATCAGCGACCTGGTTTCGTCAGGAAAAAACGTCATCGCTGATTACACCTTCGCCAAGGACTCGCTTTTCGCCCGCATCAACCTGAAGGGCGACGAACTCGACATGTATTACAAGGTGCACGAGGCGCTCGCTGAAAAGATCCGGAAGCCCGACCTGCTCGTGTACCTGCAAGCGACCACCGACACGCTCATGCAGCGCATTGCCCTGCGCGACCGCCCGTACGAACGGCAGATGGAACGCTCGTACATCAATGAACTCAACAACGCCTACGACGAGTTTTTTTCCAGGCCGTTCGATCACACGCCCGTGTTGACGATCGACTCGAATGACCTGAACGTAATCCAGAACGGCGACGATCTGAAACTGATTGAAAACCGCATCAGACAAAGCCTGAGCCTGCCCCCGTTTCAACAGGCGCTGCCATTGCCGTAGCCCTGCTGTTCTTGCGGGGTCTCAGACCCCGCAAGAGCGCGAGGAATTAATGCGAGTCACACGAGAATCATTAATCCGAATCGCCAAAGAGACTGCGCAGGAGCGCGCCTACAACGATCGCGACATCATCGCCGCGTATCTGACGGGTTCGCTCGTCTTGAAGGAGATCGATCCCATGCTCGGCGGCACCGCGGATATTGATATCATCCTGGTGCATAACAGCGAACCAAAGCATAGGCGCGAGTTTGTCAAACTGACCCCCGACTTCCACGTGGACATCGGTCACCGCGCGAAGGCGGAGTTTAAACGCCCGCGCGAGCTGCGCTTGGACCCGTGGCTTGGGTGGGAAATGTACGACCCGATGCTTTTATACGAACGCGAGAAATTTTTCGAGTTCGTGCAGGCTGGTTTGCGCGCGGGGTTCGAGTTCAATGCGCCGGCGCCCGCCCTGCATCGTTCGCGCCTGTTGTTGAAGGACGCACGCGCCATCTGGCGTGAACTGATTGAAATCGAGGACACTGTCACACCGCAGGATGTCCTGCAATATATGAAATCACTCTATCACGCGGTCAACGCGGTGGCGGAGTTGTCGGGTCCGCCGCTGGCGGAGCGGCGCGTGATGCTGGATTTTGCCTCCCGTGCAGAGGCGGCATCCCGCCCCGGTATGGATGCGGCGCTCACCGGCCTGCTGGGCGCGTCCGCGCTGGATCCATCCAAACTGAACGCATGGTTGCCAGAGTGGAAGTCTGCGTTTGAATCCGCAATGCAGAACAATCGCGTCGATGTGCGGATCCATCCGGCGCGCGTGAATTATTACGAGAAGGCATTTGGCGCGATGCTCGGAAGCGAAAAACCCATTTGTGTTTTGTGGCCCCTATTGCACACGTGGACGCTCGCCGCGGAGGTTCTGCCCGAAAATGCGCTCACCGCGTGGCGATCGGTGTGCGGTGAACTGGGTTTGGGCTGGGTTGGGTTCGATCTTCGTGTAAGCGGTCTGGATCACTTTCTCGATGAGGTGGAAGCCCTGCTCGATGACCTCTCCGCGCAGAATGGTCTGGAAACTTCGACGAGTATTTAATTAAAAGCCACAGAGCGCACGGAGATTGTGAGTTTTTCTCAGAGTTCTTTGTGCTCTCTGTGGCTATTTATATAGGTGAAAATGACCCGCGATGAAGCATTATCCCTGGTACGTGAATACGTGAAAAACGAAGGACTCGTGCGCCACATGCTCTCGGTGGAAGCCGCGATGCGTTTTTACGCAGAGAAGTTCGGCGAAGACCCCGAACCGTGGGGCTTGATCGGCCTGCTCCACGACTTCGACTGGGAGGTTCATCCCACGCTCGAGCAGCACCCTCAAGATGGCGCGCCGATTCTACGCGAGCGCGGCGTGCCGGAGGATATCATCCAGGATATTTTGAGCCACGCCGATCATTTGTCCATGCCGCGCGATACCGTGCGGCGTAAAGCCATTGTTGCGTGCGACGAGATCACAGGCTTGATCACCGCCGTCGCGCTGGTGCGTCCGTCAAAGTCGCTGTACGATCTAGAAGCATCCTCCGTAAAAAAGAAATGGAAGGATAAAGCCTTCGCCGCAGGCACGTCACGCGCTGAGATGGAACACGCCGCGCAGGAGTTCGGGATCGAGTTGTGGGAGCACGTGGGGAATGTGATTATGGCAATGCGCAGGATCGCACGCGAGTTGGGGCTGGTGGGGAATATCCAGCAATAAATCCGTTATTGATGATCCCACTGTTTCGCATACCAGCGGAGCTATTCGTCATTTGTTATGGGGAACCTGTCAGGCTCATTTTATCCAGTCCGGCCAGGCACCCCACTTGAAAGATCAAATCCCTGCCTTGCACCACATCATTCTCGAATAATTTGCCTAAGGGGTACTCTTGCCTCAGTGAGTATGCAATCTTCGGTCCGATTTCCCCCTGTTCTGATCCTCGAATGGTTAGCAAATAGAATTTCCCATTTGATTCCCAGTCGGGTGCAAACTTCAGGGAATACCACGATCTTTCAGGCATGGCAGAATTCGGTATTGCCACACGGGTGAGATCTCGTTCCAAATGAACCTCTTCCAGAATAAACTCGGTGGTCCCTTTGGGATCCGCTTCGGATGCATCCAGCCAAACCCGGAGTTCAGTTGCTCCATTACATTCCGGGACAATTTCCTGGGTAAGAGTGAGTTGATTTGAAACAGGTGGAGAATATAATTCATCCGGCGCCCAGTTCTTATAGTTTGGCTGGTAGCAAAGTCCTCTTTGATAATATTGGGATCCGCAGAGAACATGATAGGAAAGATACATCCCGGCAGCGTAGAGGATCAAGCTTGAGACACCCAAGGCAGCGGGGAAGATGATTGGAAGGCGAGCGCGATTCAGGGTGGGTAGACCTGCAAGGGCAAGGAAAAGAGGCGGCAATGCCGTAACGAAATATCTCCCTTGAACGGCACCGATAAACGGGTTGCGGACCGGGTTGAAGGTTATATACATCAAGGTGATTGTGGCCAGGTAGGAGATGACGAAAACGATCACCAGGGCGTAGCGCGTCCTTCGGTCGGTGTCATTAACGCCGACAAATAATGCCGAGAGGAGTGCCAGCATATAGAGGGGATGGATCCAGGCGGGCACGGGCCAGTAATTGAAGGGATACATGGCGATCCAATCAACCATGTAGCTGACACTTTTACCCAAAGCGTCCCTGAAGAGTATGGGAAGAAATTCAAAAGGCTGTGTAAGCATAAAGCGCACCTGCCCGAGAGGATCCGTCCCTTCGGGAGGTGTGGTTAATCTGGAATAGGCAATCAATGCCCAACCAGCCACCTCAATCAAAAACAGTAGTAACACTGATCCAAGCAGAATCAGATAGCCACGGCGCATGGTGAATTTCGCCGGAGGGATGATGAGAAATGGGAGGGGAGCCAGGGAAATAAGGTTGATCTTGCCGAAAAACAGAAGGGAGAACAGGAATAGAAGTAATAGCAATTCCCTCCATCGGATTTCCTTCCGGGCCGCAATGGCGAGCGAGCCTGCCAGAAATAGTAAGGCGATTCCGTTCGAGATTGCATCGGCGCTGATCGAGGATGCCTGAAGGATCGCCACCGGGGATGCGGCGAGAACTGCAAGGACCCACTTGCCGGCAGGTATCCATCGGACTGCCAGCAGGGCGAGGAAGGCATAAGCAATTAAGCCGGTCAGCCGGATGGCATAATAGACGGTGAGTGCAGGCAATTGCTGTCTGCGTCCCAACAAACGCATAACCATGGCTTGCGGAAGCAGCAACGGAGGCGAGTAAACCGAACGCGTTTCGACATTGCCATATATATAATCATGGGCATCGATGGAGAGACTCCCATATTTTTGCCAGAAACCGGGCTCCACCGGGCGGACGATAAATTGCCTGCGATAGGATAATTCCCAATACACTGCCGGGAAGGGCATCTCCCCACCGGCATCGTCATTTGGGATGAATGAAAAAGCGGACATCTCCCAGATCCGCACAAGGTGGGTTTCCTCATCATAGCCCCCGCTGATGGGAAGCAAAAAACAGGTTCCGACTCCAAATACCAGCAGAACGAGGAGCAGGTATATCTCCGCTCCGCGCCAAGATCCATCCTGAAGAAAAATGCGTTGCAGTTTGTCTTTCAAAACAATGCTCTCCGAAACTTGTTGAATGGGTGGAATGATGATAACCGAAAATCCACGTTCATGAATGAAACGCGGCGGCAGGGGTTTTGCGGGCGAACCTGATTATTGATGATCCCACTGCTCCGCATACCAGCGGATGTATCCCTCCACGTGCGCTGACCAGTACTCCTCGGTGTGCTCACCGCTGTAAAGATGCCATTCATGGGGGAGGTTGAGTTGGGTAAGTTGTTCCTCGATCTGCAGAACGGATGCGAGTTCCCGGTCATTCTCGCCAATATCCATATAGATAATCGGGCGGGAGTCCGGTGGAATCGCCATGATCCAATCATCAATTTTCGATGCATCGCGTTGAAACACGGCAAGTGAGTGCAAGCCGATGACGCTAAACAGATCCGGGCGGGTAAGTCCCAATCGGATTGCCCAGCCCGCACCGCGCGATAAGCCTCCGATGGCGCGGTAACGGGGATCGGGGAGGGTGCGATACGTCTGGTCGATGAATGGGACGAGATCGTTTACCAGCCGAGAACCGAAACCTGCACCAGAGGGCTGATTCCAATACCGGTCGTCAGGGAAGACGATGATGAACGGCATCGTCTCACCGGAGAGGATCAGCGCGTCCGCCGCATCCACCGCGCCGATGCGGATCCATTGATCGGCGGTGAATGTCTGCCCGTGCAGGAGGTAGAGGACGGGGTAGCGTTTATCAACTTTTTCTTCGTAACATGGCGGCAGGTAGATAAAATATTCCTGCGTAGGTTTTGTCGATTCGAGAGTGTCTTTTTCCACAATGCCAGGTTGAGTAAGGCAGGCAAGCGGGGTGGCCGTGCCTGTGGGTTCAGGTGTGGGCGATAGAGTCGCAGTAAGAGTCTGTGGAGGTGTGGAGGTGGGAAGCGTCGGCGGTGGAGTCCGCAGATTGGAAGAGGAGCAGGCTGTGATGAACGCGAGGAGCGTGGAGAGAACAACTGTCAGTCTTGTAGCTTGACGGGTAATCATCCGACGCATTATACTCACTCCAACCTAATCACTTGAGGTGTGGCGTAGTTTGTAGGTCATATCGGGGCGTAGCGCAGTCCGGTAGCGCACTTGCTTTGGGAGCAAGGGGCCCCGGGTTCAAATCCCGGCGCCCCGACAGACGGATCGTCATTGCGAGCCACGAAGTGGCGAAGCAATCTTCTTGTGGCTGGAGATTGCTTCGTCGCAACGAACGCTCCTCGCAATGACGGTTCATTTTTTAATGCTACAATACTCGCGGAGTGGATAACGTATGGCAAAGAAAATCGATGGTGTGATCGAAGCGGTACGCTACAAAAACGGTCAAATTGTGATGGTGCGCGCATACGAACGGCGCGGTTCATCGTATTCGGATCACCTGTTGATCCAACGCCGCGATCTGCTCGAACGGCTCAAACAAGGGAAAAAGTTTGTCACCGGCTTGCGCATAAAACTGCTTGCAAGCACGTTTGAGTCGGGCAGGGCAGTGCAGGTGGTCAGCCGCGACGGGAGGGAATTCATCTCGACGCGTAATGGAGCGGATCGCGACGATCTCGAGCAGGTACCCGTTTTCTGAGTTCACATGAAGATCATCGATAAAACCCCCCTCGTGGATCAAAAAGGCGACCTGGGATTCACTCAACGGATCCAGGGCATGCTCCGTTATGGGTTTGGCTGGCCCGCCGAACTGCAGGCGCAAAAGGCGATCATCTCCTTTTTCGATAAAAATCTCGAGAAGGGATACACCCTGCTCCGCAACGTGCCCCTGGGGCAGAGCGGAATCCTGATCCCGTTTATCCTGCTGGGTCCGGCGGGGATTTTTGCGATCAACCTCACCTTCCAGCGCGGCAGGTTTGAAGCCAGGGGTGATTCGTGGAACGTGGAGTCAGGCACACAATACAGGCGCGCCTCTGTCAACCTGCTGCAGGTCACATCACGCATGGCGCGGGCACTGCAGACCTTCATCGAACGGCAGGGTACCAAACTGCCTGTGCCGGTGGAACCGATCCTGATCGCCGGCGACCCGGGCGTGCACATCGAATCCACGAGACCCGCGATCAGGGTGATGATGATCGACGGGATCAAATCTTTTGTCTCGGGGTTGGCAACCAGTGCACCGGTGATTACCGCCCTGGCTGTGAATGAAGCGGTGGATCGAATTCTCGAGCCGCGCCAGCTCCGGCAGGAACCGATTTCCTCCCCCATGAAACCCGCCGCGCGCGAGCCGGAAAGGGAACCTGAACCGGAGCCTGTTTCCCGGGCGCGTGCAATCTTCAACGCCTCGGAAGAACCGAAGCCTTTCAATCCGTCTGAATTCGA
>DATKAU010000305.1:0-5636 GCA_035514655.1 Anaerolineales bacterium | reverse complement strand
GCCCGCGCCGCCCCACCAGTCGCCCTGCGCGTCGGTCGAGACAAACGACCCGATCTCGTGTGAGTGATCCATGTTGAAGCGTTTGATGGCAATATTGTAGGCGTACCCATCCGCGGCTTGCACTTCGTGCAGATCAAAGCGCGCCGGGAAGAACAACACCGGTTTGCCGCGTGCCGCCATGAGCGTTTCGTATACATTCGTTGCCACGCGGCTGGAACGCGTAAGCACACCAAGCGTGGGAGTTTCGAGCAACGCGAAATCGCGGTAACGCCCGCGCACTTTGATGACCGGTTCCACGTTCAGCGGGTTGCCATCCGATATCACAACGGTTCCATCGTGTACAGCCCAAACCTCAAGAACCTTTGATGTATCTACAAACCTGTCGCCATCCCAATACCCCGTACAAAGCCTGAGCATCTCCAGTGCCTTGTCCACGCCGACTACGACAGTGTTACCGAGCCGCCGTGTGAACCACTGCATTTCCACCTCGATATCCCCGACGGCGATTTTTTCCGGTGAGATCTCTGCGGGCAGGTTATTATGCCGGCCCGAGTAAAAATATTGTTCAGAGACGAGCGCCGTGAGCATGCGCCCGATGTTCTCGAAGTATTTGTCCGAATACCAGCCGCGCCTCATGCGCTCGATATCGAGTTTGAAGGTTTCGTTGGTGAGGCGGGATTTGTCAAATACGCTCATGAGAAGAGGGACCTCACCCGGCGCGGTGTAACGATAATGCCGGGCTGAAGATGGAAAAGGTTTGTTTTCTTGTGTACCTGTTACCCTGGCTGCTTGTTTACTTCATATTCGGTAGATTTCACAATATTCATCCCCGCCTCTGCGAACCGTTGATACGCTCCATCCGCCGCCTCGGTGTGATCCACCACGCCGGGGACGACAACCGGGGAGGAGCAATCCTCGAGCAGATATACCTTCCCTGTCAGCGCGGGATCGATCTCATTGATGTCGTCGAGCAGATCTGAGACCGTCCATGCCACGCAATGGCTTTTTGCCTGCCCGGCAATAACCAGTTTATCGAACTGTTGAAGTTTCTCGATGAATCTGGTGTTGCGCTCTCCCAGTGTCTCGCCCATGGGTCCGGTAAGAACTTCGGGACCAATCACGGAATAATTTTCAGTGAAGGGTTTGTCGCCCTTGGTCTCGATATCGTATTGTGTGTTGCGCGCGATGGCGTGGAAGAACAACGCCTCCTCCACCGAGGAGACCAGCGCATGGCCGATCCCGCCCAGCATGGCGTGATAGGGCCAGATGGTCAGCGCATATTTTCCTTTGCCTGCCAGCTGTTCGGCATAGTGGATCATCATTTGCTGTCCGTACTCGGGTGCGATATCGAATTCCTCCGCGAGGGCGGGGTTGAAGGTCCACCTTCCTTCCCGCAATTCTGCAGCGTGGATGTCGGTGTACGGCGCGGGGTGGTTCCCATCTTTATCCACAAAGAAGATGGCATGGAAGACCTGCATCGCCCGATGGGTGTCCATGGTGGCGGTGATGTGGGTGATCTCCCCGAGGTTGCGGTAGATGAATTCGCACAACCGCTTGTTGTCATCGACCGCGCCGTGCCCGCTTCTGCCGCCCACGTAGAGTTCGAACTCGGGGATACAGAAGGTGTTTTGCACGTCGACCAGCAACAGCCAGGATCGAGTCCGGTCCGATGAGGCAGGCTCAAGCGAGTGAAGACGCGCCCAGTCCCGCGCCTGCCTCGCGCGTTCCTCGTAGAGAATCCGCCAGACCGCGCCGACCTGTTCTGCGTCGAAAAATTCAGGGACGGGCAAAGCGTGTGCGTTCATTTCATATCCGTTGCTTTCTTCTAAACCGGGTAACCTGTTGGTGTACATTTCGTCTTGAAACCAAGTATAACTCTTTATGCAGGGGTTTGACTTTTTTTTCTGAACCCTGTACACTACATAAAATCATACGCTGGCAAGGAGAACTTCTCATGGCTCAATTCCAACTCATTATGCGGTCGGGTCCGACACCCGGCGCCGCCTTCACCCTCGAGGGCGATCAGATGACGATCGGCCGCGATTCATCGAATGAGATCACGATCAACGACTCGGAGGTGTCGCGCCGCCACGCGCGCCTGACCTTCCAGGGCGGCAAATATGTACTTGAGGACCTCGGTTCCACTAACGGGACGTTTGTGAACGGTCAGCGACTGGCGGGACCCCGCGTCTTGAAGGCGGGCGAGGTGGTTTCGTTTGGTGAGCAGATCGTGCTGGTCTTTGAAGTCTCCACCTTCGACCCGGCCGCGACGGTGGCCTCGCCTCGTGTTGCTGCAGCTGTGCCATCGGTGCCAAGACCTGTTACCCCGCCTCCCCCCGCCCCGACAACGGATTATGCCGGGAACGTGCCTTCGGGTCCCCCGCCCATGTCGGCGCCGCCTGCAAGGAGAACAAACCCGGCGCCCATCATTATTGGGGTTGCAGTGTTCCTTGTCGTGTGCGTGTGTGGAAGCTTGTTGTGGTATATCGACAGCAACTTCCTATGGTGCACGTTCTTCCCGTTCCTCGGCGGTTGTTGATCCAAATCCACGAGCCTTTAGCTTCGGAAGTCACGCTGACTTCCGAAGCTTTTTTTAATGGTTGCCAAAGCCTTTGCTCTTGACTGCGAGTGCCGCGTCAAAATTCCGGCTTGAACCTTGATTTGCATCCTCAAGCTGATGAAATCATGGTGATAATTCGTGAGACAAGCGGTAGAATAGGGTCAACCTTTTTCGGAGAGTGTACATGACACAAGACACGGTGACATCCCCGCGCTGGGGGAATACAACCAAACTGCTTATCGGGCTGGTGATCGTCGGTATCCTTGCCTTTCTCATCAACCGGTTTGCAAGCCTGATCACGCCCCTGCTGTTCATTTTCATCCTTGCCTATCTCCTGCATCCGCTTACCTCATTAATTTCACGCAGACTCGGCATTTCGTGGCGCGCCTCGGTTAACATCCTGTACCTCGTCATTATCATCCTGCTCATTGCCTTGATCACGGTGGGCGGCGTGGGGCTGGTGCAGCAAGTGCAAAGCCTGATTACCTCGATTCAGAATATTGTTGCAAACCTGCCCACGTACATCGAAACCCTCTCCGGCAAGGTCTTTCAAGTCGGTCCCTTCCAGCTGGATATGAGCAACATCAATCTCAACGAACTCAGCAGACAGCTGCTTGCATACGTCCAGCCTCTGCTCGGGCGGACGGGCAACCTGCTCAGCGCGGTCGCGGGAGGCGCGGCGGAAGTGGTCGGCTGGGGGTTCTTTATCCTGATCGTTTCGTATTTCGTGATGGCGGAATCCAGCGGTTTGCAGAGGGATC
This sequence comes from Anaerolineales bacterium, assembly GCA_035514655.1. Lineage (GTDB taxonomy): Bacteria > Chloroflexota > Anaerolineae > Anaerolineales > Villigracilaceae > Defluviilinea. The sequence goes on along the minus strand of DATKAU010000305.1, from coordinate 2,315 downwards.
TGATCAAAGTGGAACTACCCGGTTACGGGGCGGACTTCCGCCGCCTCGGCAGTGAACTCAGCCGGATCTGGAACGCCTTCCTGCGCGGGCAGATCTTGATCTTCGTTCTCGCCTCGGTGATCTATATCTTCGTCCTGTCTATTCTGGGTGTGAGATATGCCATCGGGCTGGCGATCATGGCGGGGCTGGCAAAATTCCTGCCGTATATCGGTCCCGCGATCACCTGGGTGGTCATGGCGCTGGTCACGTTTTTCCAGCTGGTTAACCCGTTCGACCTCGCGCCGTGGACCTACGCGCTGATTGTGGTAAGCATCACGTTGGTGATCGACCAGATCATCGACAGCCTCGTGGTGCCGCGCATTATGGCACGAACACTCAAGGTGCATCCCGCTGCCGTGCTGGTGACGGCGCTGATTGCCGCGAACCTGATGGGCTTGCTGGGGGTGGTGATCGCCGCGCCCTTCCTTGCCAGCGTCACCCTGCTGGGCAAATACGTCGTGCGCAAGATGTTCGACCTCGAACCGTGGCCTGAAAAGGCGACCGCCCATTATGAGTCGATCGAATCGGAATGGCTGAGACGGATCAAAAGGCTCTGGCATTCAATTACCCGCAGAAAGAATAAGAAACAACCCGAACCGCAAAAGGAGCCCCAGGATGAACGACAATCACAGTGAACCCACAACCGAAACCCTCGCCGAGACCGATAACTTCATGGCATGGAAGGCGAACGAACCCGATGGCGAAACAACCTATCACATCGAAATGAACAACGTCACCGTGCATTTCTTTCAGGAGGAGTGGAGCGAGTTCCTTCAACTGGTGCGAGATTTGAAATAGCCGTTCACCATGTTCCCGCAGGGTCTTCGCGGAGCACTCCGAAGGAGCTGACCCTGCGGAGCGATTTTGAATGAAACTCAACAACGCCATCACCGATGTGCGTGGTATCGAAGTGGGGCACGCACAAAATGACGAAGCCCTTACGGGCTGCACCGTGATCCTCTGCCGGAAGGGGGCTATTGCAGGCGTGGACGTGCGCAGCGGCGCGCCCGGCACACGCGAGACCGATCTGTTGAACCCGATCAACCTTGTACAAAAAGTTCACGCAGTTGTGTTAGCCGGAGGCTCGGCATTTGGTCTGGACGCGGCTTCAGGTGTAATGCGTTACCTCGAAGAAAAGAAAATCGGGTTCAATACCGGCGCTGCGAGAGTGCCGATCGTCCCTTCGGCGATTCTGTATGATTTGAATGTCGGTCGCGCGGACGTCCGGCCTGACTCCGCGATGGGATATCTCGCGGCGTCCCGCGCCTCCTCCGCTCCGCCTGAAGAGGGCAACGCGGGAGTCGGCATGGGGGCATCTGTGGGGAAGATGTTCGGTTTGAAGCTCGCGATGAAAGCCGGCGTAGGTACGGTCAGCATGGATATTGGCGGCGGGGTGATCGTCGGCGCAATTGTCGCGGTCAACGCGTGGGGCGATGTGATCGATCCGCAAACTGGATCAATCCTCGCAGGTCTTCGCTCAGGCAAAGTCGGTCCGCTGCGTGTGGGAAAAAAAGACCGATTCGCAGATACGATGGCAATGATGAAGGGCGCTGTCGGGCGCAATATTCTCGGCTTCGCCTCCCGCGCAAACACGGTTATCGGCGTCATCGCCACGAATGCAAAACTCACCAAAACACAGGCGACCAAAGTGGCGCAGATGGCACAGAACGGGATCGCGCGCACGGTCAGACCCGCGCATACCATGTTCGATGGAGATGTGTTGTTTGCCTTATCCACCGGCGCGAGAAAAGCGGATGCATCCATTGTCGGCGCGTATGCGGCGGAAGTGATGGCGGAGGCGGTTGTGCGCGCGGTGAAAACGGCAAAATCCGCGGGCGGGTTGTTGGGGCTGGGCGAATGATCGATCGTTATCAATGAAACGCATTTCGGCGATTTCATTTGCCGGGTTGTCTGGATTAATAACCGCCGTAGCCATATCCACAACACGATACCAGGATCAACTCAATACATTCCTTGATTGGGGGATCACACTCTCACTACTCACACTCGGGTTTGGTTTTATCTATTTTCTCCTCCTGCCGCTTGCGCGGGTTCGATTCGTTGGCGTTTCACAAACAATCAAGTATTGGGCAGCTGCGCTCCTGATTATCTCGGCGCTTTCACTCGGCTTCTACTTCAATCTGTTTGTTGTCATTGCTTTTATCCTTGCCGCTTTTTTACTGGTCTCGCCGGGAGTCTCAGCGTTACAGGAGCTTGTCCGTCAAGGACGGGCGCCGCGCTTTATCCTCGCACATATCGTCGGCGCGATAACCTCT
>DATKAU010000304.1:0-3865 GCA_035514655.1 Anaerolineales bacterium | reverse complement strand
TCCTTGCCAAGTGGCTCGGGCGGAGACCTGTCGAATTGCCCATTGAAACTGCCATCCTCACGCGAAAACTCGTCTCGCCGCCCGGAGACGATGATTTTGTCCGCGTCGTTGTAGGCAAGGTACGTGATAAACTCCTCGCCGCGCCGCTCTCACGCGGGGCGGGGGTTATAACGTCTCTGGTGCAAGCTGACGGACTGGCGTTGATCCCGGCTGGTGTGCAGGGTATTCCAGCAGGTGAATCGATTCAGGTTCGCCTATATCGAAGCAGGACTGAAATCGAACGGACGATTCTAGCCATCGGTTCGCACGATCTCACGCTTGATTTGATGTCGCAGTTTCTGGCGGAACGCGATCGGCGGCTCGTATCCGCAAATGTCGGTTCGCAAGGGGGATTGGTCGCGCTTCAACGCGGTGAAGCGCATCTTGCAGGATCGCATCTGCTCGATCCAAACACGGGTGAATATAACATCCCATATGTCCGTCGCTACATTCCGGATATCCCTATGAAGGTCATCGCCCTGGTGGGGCGCGAGCAGGGATTGATTGTGAAAAAGGGGAATCCAAAGGGGATCAAAAGGTTGAGAGACCTCACCAGACTCGGGATCCAGTTTGTGAACCGTCAGCGTGGTGCTGGTACGCGGGTCCTATTGGATTATCATTTGAAATCAATGACAATCCTTTCTGGCTCCATTGCTGGGTATGATCAGGAAGAGTATACTCATCTCGGTGTTGCGGCATCCGTTGCATCGGGTCGTGCGGATTGCGGACTCGGGATCGCTGCTGCCGCACAGGCACTGGATTTGGATTTTGTGCCTTTGTTTCAGGAACGCTACGATTTGGTGATCCCGAAGGAATTTGCGGATGGCGCGCTGCTTGCGCCTCTCCTGCACCTTTTGACTGATCAAGCATTCCGAAATGCCGTTTCTCAACTGACAGGGTACGATGTATCCGTAATGGGCACTGTGATATTGGAGGATGAATGACCGAAGCCCTTATTGTGGACGATAATCGACAGACTGCCGATGCCCTGCATCAAATGCTCGAAGTGCTAGGTCTGCCTTCGCGTGTGGCGTATGGCTCCAGCCCGGCGATTTCGATCCTGGGGAGCGGTTTTACGCCAAGCTTGATTTGTCTGGATGTCAATATGCCTGGTGTGGATGGCATCGAGATTCTGTTATATCTCCGGCGTGAGCCGCGGCTGGTGAAAATTCCTGTGATCGTAATTACGTCAGACGACCAGCCTGAAACGCGTCGAAAAGTGATGAGCGGCGGCGCGACAGCGCTCATCATCAAACCAGCGACGATCGACTCGCTGGAGCAGGCATTAAAGAACGCTAATCTGTTATAGTATCAATGAAAGTCGATTTCCAGGCGGACGCCACGGCGTCCGCTTTTTTCGTGCACGGGTATAATTGGCGAAAAACAAGGAAGGTTCCATGCCGCTCCCTGCCGGAATCCCCGCGCCCGATTTTGAGTTACTGGACGATACCAATACGCCGAGAAAACTTTCCGATTATCGCCGAAGAAACATAGTTTTGTATTTTTACCCGGAAGACGATACGGCGGGATGCACGAAGGAGGCTTGCAACTTTCGCGATGATTATTCTGCCTATGAAAAGGCGGATGTAGTTGTGTTGGGGGTCAGCCCTGATTCTGTAGCCTCGCACGTCAAGTTCAAGAAGAAATTCATGCTTCCGTTTCCCTTGCTGGCTGATGAAGGTCACAAGGTATGTGATGTATACCAGGTGTGGGGACCCAAAAAGTTTCTTGGGAAGGAATATGAAGGGGTCTTGAGGACTACATTCCTAATCGACGGAGCCGGAACAATCGTCAAAGTTTTCGAGAAAGTACGCCTCGGAGAGCATAGTGCGGAGGTGTTGAAGGTGTTGGGTGCGGCAAATTGAGGCGGATCATGTCCAGGTGGTGCATTGGGTGGTGATCAAACTATCATGGTAAAGCCGCAGCCCGGGTTGTTACCTTGTGAAATTTACGACAAAGACGAGAGACTATGGTAAACTTAGGCGGCTTTGCGCAAAAGATCCCCATTGGATATATGTTTCAGGAGAAATGACGTATGCGACATTTCGTGGTTGTGGGAATTCTAGTCATCCTGGCCTCGGTTCTGCTCTCTATCGGGTTGGAGCGAGCACATTTGATGCCAGAGGCGGCCAGTGTACAGGCAGGTCCCATCGATTGGATGTGGAATATCCAGCTCGTAGCCATGAGTTTCCTTTTTTCCCTGATATTTGTACCGATGGTCTACAGCCTGATCGTGTTCAGGCGCAGAAAAGGGGATACATCTGATGGTATGCACATCGAGGGGAATACAAACCTGGAATTGGCGTGGTCAACCATCCCTCTTGTTGTAGTTGTCATATTCTCGGTGATCGGCGCGGAAAACCTCGCCGAGACCATCCGGCGCAATCCCTCGGCCATGGCGGTCAAAGTGACAGGCATTCAATGGTCATGGAGGTTTGAATATCCGCCAGATCCTGAAACAGGGATCACGGTGATCTCGGAAGAATTGCACCTGGTTGTGGGAGAGCCGATCCTTCTCCAAATGACTTCGACGGATGTCATTCATTCCTTCTGGGTACCCGAATTCCGCGTCAAGCAGGACCTTGTGCCAGGACGCATCACCGAACTTTCCATCACACCGACCATGGAAGGGGATTTTGTTGTACGCTGTGCCGAATTATGCGGCACGTCGCATGCATACATGGAAAAACCTGTGGTTGTTTCGTCGCAGGAAAATTTCGATGCATGGTATGCCGGGCAGCTGGAAATCTCAGCTGAACTGGCAGCGACTCCCGAAGGGCACGGTCAGTTGCTGGTTGCACAGAATGGTTGTGAGGCGTGCCACTCGATCAACGGCGCAGCGGGGATTGGTCCTACCTGGCTGGGTTTATTCGGTTCTGAAGTGGAGCTTTCAGATGGAACGACTGTGTTTGCCGACGAGGCGTTTATCATAGAGTCGATTAGCCAGCCCCAGGCAAAGATTGTGAGGGGTTTCGAGAATCAGCAGATGGTTCAATATACTTTTACCGACGAAGAGCTTGCCGCGCTGGTCGCGTATATCAGGACGTTAAAATAGGACGGTGGAGGAGTTTATGAATCAGAATCCCCTGGGTAGAGCATTCCTCTTCCTTGTACTGGCAGGTGCGGTCGGCTATGGTATTGGGCTGGGTGTGGACTTTGCCGTCACTTCTGCACTGAATTTTTCAGGGTCAGTTGCCTCTGCATTTGCCCTTTTGTTCGGATTTACCGCCTTCTTCTTTGGTTTATATGGTTACCGAGGTATCACGCGCGGCCTGGTGTGGCAGGTGGAGGGGACTCTGATAGGCGCGTTGTTCGTAACCGGCATCCGTGCGCTGATGGGGGCTACGCCCATCTTCGGGAGTTTCCTGTTCAGTGAACCTGCCTGGGTGTTCGGCGCATTGGTCGGCGTGGTTTCGTTCATATTTGGCGTTGGCGTGATGGACGATTGGGTCAAATGGGCGCGTGGGATCGACACATTGGAACATCACGAGGATGAGCCGGGTTGGGAGAAATATTTCAGCGTTTCGCTCGATCACAAGGTGATCGGTATTCAATATACAATCACGGCCTTGTTCCTGATCTCGATCGGCGGCACGTTTGCGTTGATTTTCCGTACGGAACTTGCCGCTTCGCAATTGCAATTCCTGACCACCACGTTCCGGCTGTTTAATCAAACGGGTCCCCAGTTGTATAACACGCTCATGTCCCTGCACGGGATGATCATGATCATATCCATTTTGCTCGGCATCTCGGGCATCATCAACTACGCGGTGCCGTTCCTCGTCGGCGCGCATGATATGGCGTTCCCGCGCATGAATGCGTTTGC
>DATKAU010000303.1:0-2969 GCA_035514655.1 Anaerolineales bacterium | reverse complement strand
CCACCTAATCGAAGTCGCCTCGGGGGACGCGCGGAACGCACTAAATGCCATCGAGCTCGCCGTCGAATCCACGCAACCTGATAAAGGTGGAGTAATTCATATCACGTTGGATGTGGCACAAGAGTCAATTCAACGCCGCGCTGTTCTCTATGATAAGGACGGGGACGCGCACTACGACACGATTTCAGCGTTTATCAAGTCGATACGTGGAAGCGACCCAGACGCCGCCTTGTACTGGCTCGCCAAAATGATCTACGCAGGTGAAGATCCACGCTTCATCATCCGGCGATTGATCATTCTGGCTGGCGAAGATATTGGCCTGGCGGATCCAATGGGACTTGTCATCGCCTCCTCTGCCGCGCAAGCCTTTGATTACATTGGCTTGCCTGAGGGGATTTACCCCATCGTCGAGGCGACTCTGTATCTCGCCACCGCGCCCAAGTCGAACAGTGCGGGCGCATACTTCTCGGCAATGAAGAAAATTGAAGATGAGGGCTTGGTTTCCGTGCCGCGCCACCTCATGGACGGCAATCGTGATGCCGCGGCCATGGGACATGGCAAGGATTATGTCTATCCGCATGAACACGAGGGTCATTTCACACCACAGCAATATTTGCCGAAGCGATTGCTGGGCACGTATTTTTACTCACCATCGCAGGAGGGATATGAATCACAAGTCACAGCACGGCTCGATATGTGGCGCGAAGCACAGCGCAGGGCATTGGGGATCACAAAGGTGGAGAATATCCCAGCCATGAGCGAGGAGCAGATTGTCGATATGAAGAGGAAGATTCGATAACAATGGATGAGGTCCGCCCGTGGTTGTTTATAGGTGATTACATGGATTCATTAAATCAATACCATCTCGCTTCCAATTCCATTACTGCCATTCTCCAACTGGCGGAAAAGGTTGAACATCCAGGAATCATTTCCCTGTTTCTCCCTGTAGAGGATTTCGCCCCACTTCAACTCGACCTGCTGCGGCAGGGAGTCGACTTTATCAGACTACGCAAGCAGGAAAGCTACCGCATCCTGGTTGCATGCGAGGTGGGTATCAACCGGTCGAGTGCATTCTGCACAGCCGCCCTCAAGGAAGAGGAGGGCTTAAGCCTGCTTGAAGCCTTCAAGGAAGTCAAGAAAAAGCATCCAGAGTCGATTCCTCATGAGCCGGTATGGGAGTCGTTGTGCAAATATTACAACGAGTCAACACCCTATTTGGATGTAGTGCTTGTCGGGCCGTAACAACAGAATCTCCACCGTATCAGGGAAACCCATGCCAACACTTTTGTTTATCCGTCACGGCGAAAACGATTTCGTCAAATCGCACAAAATGGCGGGACGAACTCCCGGCGTGCATTTAAATGAAAAAGGGCAGAAACAGGCTCAGGCGTTGGCGGAGGCGTTGAAAGACGTCCCGCTCAAAGCTGTATATTCGAGTCCATTGGAGAGGGCGATGGAAACGGCAAAACCGATTGCCGAGTCGCACAAATTGAAAATCATTCAGGAACCCGATATCATGGACACGGACATCGGCAAATGGCAGGGAAAGTCATGGAGGGTGCTTGGTTTGACGAAAGTGTGGAAAATCGTGCAAAACGCTCCGTCGCGGTTTCGATTCCCCGATGGAGAATCCTTCGTCGAGGCGCAGACCCGCTGTACGACCGCCCTGGAGACGATCATTCAAAAGCATAGGAACCCGAAAGATATCGTCGCAGTCGTTTTTCACGCCGATCCCATTCGCATGGCGGTGGCTCATTTTCTCGGCATGCCGCTCGATCATTTCCAGCGGTTGAGCTGCGATACAGGTTCTCTTACCGCGCTGCACGTCAGCGAGTCGCGTGCAAATTTGATCAAACTGAACCAACGCCCGCCGTTCGATTTCCTGCCAGCAGGCAAGGGCAAGTAATGGCAAAACTCAAACTGGATTTACACGACATCTATAACCGGGGCAAAGACATCGATTCGGAATTGAACCGCATTGTCGAAGAAGCGCTCGATAAGAAGATCGAACTCGTTGAAATCATCCCCGGCAAGGGCAGCGGACAACTCAAGAAGAAGGTATTGCGCTTTTTGAACCAGGGACACATCAAAAAGTTGTATCACCGCGTGGAAAAGGATGACAAGAACTTCGGGCGGATATTCATCCACTTCAAGTTTTAACGCCCCGCAGTACCTTCTGCAGATTTATCCAGAAAATCGTTCACCCCGAAATGTATTTCAAAAAAGGCTAACAGACTGTTTGCCTTCACTAGGAAGACTGGATCTGGGCTCTCCTGCTCCATCTGTGCCACCAAACGCTCACGAAAACTGATATGTGTCGAGGCGGGCAATAACGACTCAATGTCGCGGATCATCACCATTGCCTGTTGGACAACCTCCAACGACTCAGGCAATTGAACAGCACCATCGATCATCTGTTTCAAGAGCTTACACTGATACTTTCGGCATCCACGCGGATAATGAGGGGAGGAGTACACCGTGCAAATTCCCTTCCAAACCGGGCACGGTTGGGTAAACCCGCGCTGGCGTGGGTCTGACCGAATGACATTCAAGGCCAACGCTTCAGAATGGTCAAGTTCGGATGCGTTAAGCCGTACCCAGGAAAATAAGGGACCTGTGCAGCACAAGCCGCAAGATTTGCATAGAATGGATTCCGGGGCTTCTCTGGTGTTATCGTCGTCAGGCATGTCCGATATCATATCCCAGCATCAGCCATCCGACAATCACAAGGAGGGGTAAAATACCACACTATGTTTCTGGGCAAAGGATCGGCATCATGAGTAACCTCCCCTCCGGCACTGTCACCTTCCTCTTCACCGATATCGAAGGCTCGACCAATCTCGCGCGGGAGTATGCCGAACGATGGGAACCACTGTACGAGCGTCACAACGCCATCCTGCATGCCGCAGTTGAAAAAAACAACGGCTTCGTCTTTCGCATCGTCGGAGATTCCCTTTCCGCAGCGTTTC
>DATKAU010000302.1:0-5097 GCA_035514655.1 Anaerolineales bacterium | reverse complement strand
TAACCAATCTCACGCGGACGACAGTCTCTGATGTGGTGACAGGCTTGCTTGCAGAAGGTCTGGTGGACGAAGTGGGACATGGCACATCCATCGGCGGGAAGACTCCGATCTTATTAAGTATTGTCCCCGATTCACGTTATTTGATTGGTTTGAACCTCGCGCAGGATAAATTCATCGGCGCGATTGTAAATTTACGGGGGGAAATCAAGGAAATGGTTGAAGCGCCTGTGCACGACGGGAATGGAAAAAAGGCGCTGGATCTTGTTTACGAAATCATCGATCAGTTGATCAGGAAAAAGATGAAGCCCATTGTCGGGATTGGTGTGGGAACCCCGGGGTTGGTGAATACACGCGAAGGCATTGTGGTCAATGCAGTGAACCTGGAATGGCAGGACCTTCCTCTCGGGCAGTTGCTATCAAAGAAATACAAACTGCCTGTTTCCATTCTTAATGACAGCCAGGCAACTGCGATCGGCGAGTTTGTATACGGAGGCGGGCATGCCTCTGATGAAAATCTGATTGTCGTCAACGTCAAACATGGCATCGGCTCCGGAATTTTGGTCAACGGACGCCTGTTCCAGGGCGACGGCGGCGGCGCAGGGGAGATCGGCCATGTGGTGGTGCAGGAGAACGGCGCGCTCTGCCGTTGCGGCAAGCTGGGCTGCCTCGAAACGATATCCAGCGCACGAGCCGTGCTCCAGCAATTGAAAGTGGATTCGCTCGAGAAGGCGCAGTCCGCTTTTGATTCCGGGAATGCAAACGCAAGGCAGGTGGTTGCCAAAGCGGCGCACTACCTGGGAATCTCACTGGCAAATTTGATCGGGACGTTGAATATTCAAAAGATCGTTATCACCGGCGATATGACTCGCTTCGGCGCAGTCTGGCTTGAGATGGTTGGGGCATCGATGCAGAACGCGGCGCTTTCACGGCTTTCCGAGAATACCAGCCTTGAACTCGGCAAATTGGATTATCGCGCGTGCATCCTCGGGGCTTCCGCGTTCCCGCTGCTGGATGATTATTCCCTGCTGTTCAAAAATGAAAACTGAACCATGTGCCGGATCGAGCCGAAGATAAAACCCCCGTTGGATGAAGGCTTTCGCCCCGCGATTCTGGCGAATCGGAATTTCCAGCGCGGCACCTTATTAAGTGGAGAGAGGCTGGTGATCGGTTTGGGAAGAGGCGTCGGGGAATTCTCGCGGTTTGAGACAATGATTTACTCCGAGGATCATCCAAATTTTGAGTCGAACTATAAATATGTGGAACGTATTGTAAAGTTCCTGCTTTGGCAGCGCGGAGGTCATACGGTGTACATCGGCGGATCGAACCGGATAGGTGATTATATTTGCAACGCGTATTCCAAAGGTGGAGCACAGGAATTTGACGCCCTCTTCATGGGGGATCAGGTTTACGAAATGGACTTCTCTGTCCTCAGCTGTTCAGCGGATGAAGTACCCGCTTCGTGCGAGACGGGAAAGTTGATCGGCCGCAACTTACAGGGTCACCGCATCGGGTTTGATCTCGGCGCTTCGGACCGGAAGGTGAGCGCGGTCGTGGACGGGGTTCCCGTTTTTAGCGAGGAAGTAATCTGGGAGCCGCGAAAACATTCTGACCCGGAATATCACTATCGCGAAATCAAGGCGGCGCTGGAGTCTGCTGCCGGAAAAATGCCGCGCGTCGACGCGATCGGTGGAAGTTCAGCCGGAATCATCATCGATAACCGTCCCATGGTCGCATCGCTGTTTCGTGGAGTGCCGCCTGAGAAGTTCGGTGATATCAAGAAATTGTTCCTTCGGATTCGCGACGAGATGGGCGTTCCACTGGAAGTAATCAACGACGGCGATGTAACTGCGCTGGCTGGCTCGATGTCCATTGAAGATAACGGGATTTTGGGAATTGCCCTGGGCTCCAGCGAAGCGGCTGGCTACGTGAACGTGGAAGGTCACATCATGGGCTGGCTGAATGAACTGGCATTTGCGCCCATCGATTACAGCCCTGGCGCTCCGATTGAGGAATGGTCTGGCGATAAGGGATGCGGGGCTTCATATTTTTCGCAGCAATGTGTGTTCAGGCTTGCACCAAAAGCCGGCATCGAGATACCGGCTGATCTCTCGGACGCGGAGAAATTGAAATTCGTGCAGGCAAAACTTGAAGCCGGTCATGAAGGCGCGGTGAAGATCTGGCAAAGCATGGGCGTTTACCTCGGTTATGGCATTGCCCAGTATGCGGATTTCTACGAAATCAAGCATGTGTTGATTCTAGGTCGTTGCACCTCAGGCAGTGGCGGCGAGTTGTTAATCGAAGGTGCAAGAAGTGTGTTTCGTGCGGAGTTTCACGAATTGCTCGAAAGGATTGAATTGCATTTGCCGGACGAGAAAGTGCGCCGTGTCGGACAGTCTGTGGCGGCGGCAAGTTTGCCGGTCATTGAACGGGTAAAAAATGAAATTTCATCGTGATACAGCGGAGATTTATATACCGGATGGTGAGTCGGTTGATGCTGCCCTGGCGCGCACAACCCACCTTTGTATAGCTGCACACCAGGACGATATCGAGATTATGGCTGCACAGCCGATCCTTGAATGCTTCCAGCAGAAGGATCGCTGGTTTACCGGTGTAGTGGTGACGGACGGACGCGGTTCGCCGCGCAACGCGATGTATGAGGATTATTCCGACGAGGAAATGCGTACCGTGCGATTCAAGGAGCAGCGAAAATCTGCAATGGTTGGGGAGTTTTCAGCGCAGGTGATGCTGGACATCCCGAGCCATATCGTCAAGGATGCTTCCTGCGCCGAACCCGTGGAAGACCTCATTGCTGTCCTGCGCGCAGCCAGACCCGGCATCGTGTATACCCACAACCTTGCAGACAAGCACGATACGCATGCCGGAGTCGCTCTCAGGGTGATCGAAGCCCTTCGGAGGCTGGATCAACCTGAACGTCCGGAACGAGTCGTTGGGTGCGAAGTCTGGCGCGCGCTGGACTGGATGGTCGATTCCGACAAGGTCGTGATGAACCTGTCTGCTCACGAGAATCTGCAGTTTGCGCTGTTAGGCGTGTTCGATTCACAGATCGCCGGGGGAAAACGCTACGACCTGGCTTCGATGGGACGGCGCCGCGCAAACGCCACATACTACGAATCGCACGATGTGGATGCCGCCGCCGGATTGTCCTATGCGATGGATATGACCCCCTTAATGAATGAAGCAGACATGAAGCCAGTCGAGTTCGTTCACGCGTTGATCCAGCGCTTTGAACAGGATGTACACGAACGAATTGGAAGGATGAGTTAGACCAATTCACCGCCGAGACCCGATCATCCATCAGAAAGGAGAGAGCCATCTTTACAAGTAACCAAGCCGCAACCATTTTCAATTCGAGTTCAAACAAATCACAAGGAGAAGAAAGATGAATAAGAAACTATTTGCACTTCTGTCCGTTCTGGTGCTGGCAAGCATGCTGTTGACGGCGTGCGGAGGGGCTGCCAACGAGCCGAAGACCCTGAAAATCTACCTGCTCGATTACACCCCCGACACCATTGCGTGGCTGAAGAGCGATATCAATCCCGCCTTCGAAGCTGCTCATCCCGGTGTGACCGTCGAGATCACAGAAGGTTCGTGGACTGGTTGGGATACCACCTTTGCCGGTTTCTTTACTGCCGGTGAGGGTCCCGATATCATCAATCTCGGCTCTGAAATGAACACATTGTATGGAGAGAATCTTGCCGACATGGAGGAGTATCTCGATGAAGGTGCGTGGGATGAAATTTCGAACTTCGGCCCCGCGCTGGAGAATGCCAAGTATGATGGCAAACTGCGCGGTCTACCGATCTTCACTGCCCCGCGCTACGTGTTCTGCCGAACCGATCTTGCCGCCGGCTCGCTCCCGCCACAGAATTTTGCGGATTGGATCACATTTGCCAGTGAAAACACAGTCATCGATCCTGCCACCAATTCATTGACCCAGCAGGCTCTCGTCCCCGTGGATGCCGGATCAATGGCCGACTGGCAATGGTGGTTGTTGGTGTTCTATTCGCTTGGAGGAGAACTCTACAAGGGAGACGGCTCACCGAATTTCGATTCACCTGAAGCATTGGCGACGACTCAATTCATGCTCGATATGCGCCAGGCGACATATGGACCATCCTCCGATGCAGTAGGAAGTCTGCCCACCGGTCAGGGTTCCGTGGTTGACGTTGACGATGCCACGGGAAACAACAATGGAGCAGTCTGTCTGGCGCACTCCGGCTGGGCGGCTCCGGCGTTCGATCGCCCGGTCTGGGAAAATGTTTCCATCGAACCGTTCTACGGTGACCCTGCCAATTTCCCGAACAGCAGACCCGTCGTGCTTGCGTTCAATGACTGGCTGGCCGTTGCCGATTACAGCCCGAACAAGGAACTCGCCGCGGAGTGGTTGAAGGTGGCGTTCAGCAAGGAAGCCAACCACAAGTGGAACGAAACCATGGGCTTGATCCCCGCCCGCAACGATGCGCAATTTGGTTTCGTGACTGACTCGCCGCAGCTTCAGCGCGAAGCCGAACTTGCCGCACAATATGGCGTTGGATTTGCCGGCATCAAGGAAGCCGCGAAACTGTCCACCATCATGCAGGATGCTCTCGGTAAACTGATCACGGAGGAACTCACTCCCGAACAGGTGAACCAGAAGATCCAGGAAGAATATGTAGCGGCTCTCGGCGATTAGGCATCAGGTTTATACTGGGGTTGGGCGGGACGTTATGCCCGCCCAACTCTCACTCCAAACCCAGGGAAGCCCACTCATGATGCACAACCCGTATGTGAATGTGTTGATTATGGCGGCTTTGACCGCGCTCTTCATCGTCGCCAGTTGTTACGGTTTAGGCTCGCTTGCGCGGACAATCGTGAAGGCTCGCGGTGCAACCCCAAAAAAACAGGAAAATGCGTTTGCCGGATATTTTTTTGCCGCGCCGTGGATCGTCGGCTTTTTAATTTTTGTAGTAGTTCCGCTTTTATTTTCCCTGTATTGGAGTTTTACGGATTTTCGGATCGGGTCAGGCAGCCCGGCGGCGTGGAAGGGATTGGAAAATTACCAAGCGATCATTTTCAATGACGATAACTTCCGTGCTT
>DATKAU010000301.1:0-21834 GCA_035514655.1 Anaerolineales bacterium | reverse complement strand
TCAGCCTGCCAGTGCCAGTGCGCTGATGACTGCGGATCGGATGACCAGATGCGGGCTGTACAGGCATTTGCCGATCCACAATGGGGGATATGGCTTGTCCATGTTTTCGTTAAGCCACCGCACGCCTTTTTTAAAGACATTCTTCGGAACCTTTGCAACCTTCTCATTCCAAAGCCACAGAGCCTGGAGGGCATACGCCGTCTCCTCAGCAGTTGAGAGGTAGGTTCCCCACGAGCCATCCGCGTTTTGGGAACGCACCAGCCAATCCGCGGACTCAGCGACCTGATCGCTGGCGATGCCTGCGCAGGCGATCACGGCGTGCGCCGTCGCGTAATACGTGGAGGAATGCCATTTATCGATCCAGAACGGGTTCGACCCTCGCGCCTTTTGCAGGAAGCGCAGGACTTTTTGCACCGAGGCGTTCTTGCGATCCAGCCCAGCCTGCCCGAGCGCGCCTAGCACGTGGATGTTGGCGCTGATCGATGGGTTCGCCTCCAGATCGAAGCAACGGAAGTAATCCTTTTCCTCATACAGCAGCACGCTCGCCAGATCTTTTTCGATGCCGAAACGCAGGAGCGTGTCGTACACCAGCCCCGTGTCATCACTATCCTTTACCGAATACCCAGCCGCGAACCCAACGCCGCGCCTGGGTCCCCATGCCTGCGAAAGAAACTCAAGATGAGGTTTCAATTTGCCATTCTTTTTCAGGTCGGGGATGAAACTGAGATTCCACAACGCCCATGCGATCTCGAACACATCAAACGGCGCAACGTTGGGGAAGCCGCCGTCCTCCTTTATCACTGATCGCAGATAGTTCAACGAGGCTTCATCGCCCTTGCGGATGTAGGTTGCAAAATACGCAGTGGCAGACGGGCTGACACCCACCGAACCATTGTCCTCCTGCAGGGTATCCAGATCGAGCATGTGTTTGCCGTCGGTTCCAGCCATTTCCGCCGAAAACGCCATGGTCACATGCCGGCTGATCATGTTGCTTTCGAGAAATGACAATTTCTTCGCACGCATTTTGGACATGCGCCCAAGGATGCGGTTGCCCTGATTCTTGATTAGCCCAAGTTTTTCCGCCTCCGCGGCGAGCGTGGGTGCGATCATTTCAAAGCCGACGGTTGCCCCGTTCGGATCCGACTGGAGGCCGCCTGTAGCTCCGCTGAGGATTCGGTCAAGCGCCATCTGCCCGCGCTCGATCTGCACCTTGTCATATTCGCGGTGTCCGCGGTATGCCAGCGCGATCATGGCCGCAAGTGTGCAGACTACCCTGTCATGGTAATACATCGGCGCACGCGCGCCCCAAGATCCGTCGGGTAGTTGGTTTTTTGAGAGCCAGCCGAGGGCGCGGTTACTCAACGCGGAGTCAATGTCACCGAGCCTCGCCGCCCAGGCTGTGTCGTACGCCGTGGCGGGCATGTGACCGGGACCGATCTCATCGATGAGTTTGGAGATCAAATCGGTCATGAGCCGTTCCACAATTCGGGAAACCACAAGTTGGATCTGAGTTTCCCGACGCCGAGCGCGCGATCCCTGTTGGCGCGGTAATAATCCCTCAACTCGTCCAGCTTATCAGCGGATAATTTTGTGTAATCGGGCTCAGGCTCGCGCCGTATATAGAGATGGTCGTACAGGATCGACCGCAATTGATGAACGGTCATATATGGAGATGGACTGACGGAAAAATAGTAGTCCTCTCCGCCGCTGGCGAGCAGGGGCATATCGAAGGCAGTAAATTTGTCGAAGCCGATGAACAGGCTTACCGGCGGCAATTCTTCGCCATAATATTTACGGATGAGGGTCCGATTATCTGGTATCGATCCCTGCGCCAGATAATGCTCGACAGACAGGCGGGCAACAGTGTCGGTTGATTCGTCGGCGAATACACCAAAATACAATTTGAATGTTTTGTGGTTTTTGGTGGCATCCGTCACATCATGGATCGATCCCAGCGCATGTTCATAGGGCGTGCCTGCCAATACATCGCGGTAATCGCCGTAGAACCGGACTTTCACATCATACTTATCAAAGAATTCGCGATACAGTCTGTCTGTGGCGGTGCGGAGCAGTCCATCGATGCCGACCCGTTTTGTGTATTCGTCGCCGCGGCGCATAAGTTCACGCCCGAACACAGGTGTTAGAATCGTTTCGATGCCGTGATCGAAGAGCATGACGCAAAGTTCGATGTGATTTTTGATGGATGCATCCATGTAGGCGGAGAAAAAATCGTCCCGGACTGAATCGGCGTGCTCGAGCGTGAACCAGCGGCGCGTCCCGTTGACGGGGAAGACGCACACTTTTGAACCCGTCGCCTTGACGAGCGCGGCAACTTCATGGGTGGGGAGTTCGAGGAATCGCTCGAAGAGAATCATCGGCTTTTTCGCAAGCGCGGCAGGAAGCGGGGAGTCCGACGCACGTAGTCGGCGTAGCCGGGCAGACTGCGCGCGAGCAGATCCTCCTCCTGGCGCGCGGCGCGCGTGAAATCCCAGATGGTATATCCGAGCGCGCAAAGCGTGGTGAGCGAGGGGTTAATCAAAAAAAGCCCCGCCGCAATCCCGAAAAACGATGTAATCACGGGATGCCGCATGAGTTTGTAGGGACCGGTGTCAATGACCTTGTGAGCGGGCTGGACTTCGACGCGTTCGGCATAATAATGAACGAGATGCCGGCGGGACCAGAGATGAAGGGCAAGTGAATCGAGGATCACGATCACGCCGAGAATTTGAACGAGCAATCCCCAGATCGCCGTTGTGCGAAAACTAATAATGGGCAGGAGCACAGGCTGCAGGATGAGGATCGCAACCAGGAGGAGGATGAAAAATGTGAAATCCCACGCGCGCCCGGAACCGCTCGCTGATCTCTGCCTGTCGTATTTACGGATCAGAATAAAGTCCATCCCGTAAAACATGAGGATGGTGAGCATGGTCACGGCGGATTGAGGGAAGCCCAGGAGCATCTTATTTTTTCTTGCGGGAGGTAAGCATAGCCATGGTGACCATGGCATGATTGGTATCTTCGAGGTGGAAACCAAGCCTCCGTTTCACATCGTAGGCGCCTGTGCCGAAGCGCACGAGCCGCACGTTGTGTTCAAAGGCGTCCTGCAGGGCGGCATAGAGCAGGTAGAAGTATCCACCTGGGACATCATCGCGCAGTCCCAACGCTGTGGCAATCTGGAACTGGTTATCGCGTACGACCGCGCCGCACCCCACGAGTTCGCCCTCCTTGCGGAGTTCGAGCCACGTTCCGTCGATCATCGAGAAATTTTCGAGCAAGCCGCGCATCCAGGGATTCGGGGCGGAGCCGTGCCAGATGGAGACATCTTGAATGAGGGCGAGCGCTTTGTCGATATC
Source organism: Anaerolineales bacterium (assembly GCA_035514655.1). Classification (GTDB taxonomy): domain Bacteria; phylum Chloroflexota; class Anaerolineae; order Anaerolineales; family Villigracilaceae; genus Defluviilinea. The sequence goes on along the minus strand of DATKAU010000301.1, from coordinate 18,481 downwards.
GGAGACGGACCGATGCTTCGAAAGAACAATCCCGTTTTCTTCCGCCTCCCTGATGCTCTTCCTGTAATGTTGGCGATCCTTTTTATTGTTCGCCTCAAGGTACGCTTCGAAACTTTCCCATTCCATGGGCATGAATGTACCGGGCTCTGAAACCGTGATGGGTTCGTACCCTTTCGGCCACTTGTAGCGCAACTGCTCGGTCAGCAGGTAGTCAAAGACCAGGAAGGAGCACTTCTGCTTCTTGAACTCATCCTGCGCCTTCACTGCCAGAACCTGCAGGATTCGGTCGCGTTCCGGTTCACCTGGAAGCAGCAGGGCGGATGTGTCTGCCAAAGGCGAACGGCAGACCAGGAGAGGCCTGTGCTTGAAAATTGACTCCATGAAACTGCGCGCAAGACTCGGAAGAGGGAGCGGTTCGTTGTGTACCCTGAACAGGGCAGCTGCGCCGACCGGCGTGTCCCCATCCATGGCCATTAAATACGTGGGGGTACTGTCTGACATGGCGCGTTCGCCAAACGTATACCAGCGGTGGCTTTGAAACCCGCGCCTGGCCGCCACGCGATTCCAGATATCGGGTTCGATTTCGGTGATGCTGTGGAATACCTGCACGTTCAATTCAGACATGGCTGCTCCCGTGCCCATCAATTTTACTTGACCAAACGGTGTTTCCCGTTCCCGGCAATCTGCCTTGCAAAAATGATAACCAGTGCATTAATCGGAGATGCGATTATGGAAAATTATACCTTCCGTTTGAAATCCGGGCAGGATTTGTTTGATACCATTCAGGAATTTGTGGATAGGAAAAATATCGATGCGCGGTGCATCATTTTTTCAATTCTGCCAAAAACTCATCCTGATTTCTCACGGTTTCCTTGAATCCCAGACGTTTCCCAAGCCGCGTCAATTGTGGCGGGTCAACATAGGTCGTGGCGAGAATCTCCTCCTGACCCAGCACATCGTTTGCTTTCCCGTCCAGTAGAATTGCACCCTGCGACATTGCGATGACGCGTTCAAAATTCTCGGCGCAAAAATCGATATCATGCGTGATTGTGATCACAGTCCTGCCGCGTTCGCGCAAAGTCTTGATCACATTCGCGATGCGGGCGATATTTGCCGCATCCTGCCCTGTCGTTGGTTCGTCGAAGATTACAATCTGGGTATCCATGGCGATGATCGAAGCAATGGCTGCCATCTTGCGCCAGGTGGGGGAGAGGTCGTACGGATTTGTTTCCGCCTTCTCTGATAACTCGGTCATCGCCAGCGCGTCCCTGACCAATGCCTGAACCTGCTCGCTGGAATACCCGAGATTTTTCGGCCCGAAAGCGACTTCCGTTCCGATGTTCTTCGAGAACAACTGCTCATCGGGATTTTGAAAGACATAGCCGACTCGCCGCGCCATCTTAGCCACGGAATGTTCGCGCGTGTCCCAATCTCCGATTCGGACTGTGCCGGAAGTCGGCTGTAACAATCCGTTCAGGTGTTTCACGAGGGTCGTTTTGCCCGCACCGTTCTGCCCGACGATGGCAACCTGCTCACCTGCCTCAATCGTGATCGAGATGCCACGCAAGGCTTGTACGCCGGTGGGATAGGTAAAGGTGAGATCTGAGATTTCGATGTTCATGTTTATAAACAGGGGCGGGGTCATCCCACCCTGGGCGAGATGCTGTGCAGCCTCGCCCCTATGCGAATCCCTCCACCGCCTCCTCCAATGTCACCGGCAACGAGTCCTTCTTCCATAAACCCAGATCTTTTGCCCTTCGTGCCACGGATGTGTAGCGCGAGATCCCAAAGCCTTTGTTCGCCAGCAGATCGGACGTCAACACCTCCTGCGGTTTGCCTTCGAGCAGGATCTTCCCGTTGTGCAAGGCAATAATCCGGTCGGCGAAGTTGGCAATCCATTCCACTTTGTGTTCAACAAGCAGGACCGTCATTCCTTTTTCTGCCATCGTGCGGATCACACCGAAGACTTCGCGCGCGCCGATCGGGTCCATTTGGGAGGTCGGCTCATCGAGTACGAGCACCTTTGGTTGCATGACCAGGATCGAGGCCAGCGCGACGCGTTGTTGCTGCCCGCCGGAGAGGGAATAGGGGGAACGGTCCGCCAAATCGCTGATGCCGGTCAGCTGCATAGCTTCTTCCACGCGTTGTATCATTTCCTCGCGCGGCACGCCGATATTTTCCAGCCCGAAGGCGATCTCCTCGAAGACGGTATACTTTGCGCCGCTGATCTGGTTGAACGGATTCTGAAATGCCAGCCCCACATTTAACACCCATTCGTGCAGGGAGGATTTGCTCGATTCATTTCCCGCCACTTCCACTGTGCCTGTCAACTCGCCCTTGAAAAAATGTGGCACAAAACCCGCGATGGTGTAGCACAGCGTGGACTTGCCCGCGCCGTTCGGTCCTATCACTGCCACAAACTCACCCTGATCCACTTTCAGGTGGATGTTTTGCAAGGCAAGCGACTCAGTGAGCGGGTATTTGTATGTGACGTCTTTTAATTCGACAATTGCCATGCAATTCTCGCAGCAATGCTCAAAATCATCAGCATGAAAAACAACCTGCGCACAATAAATTGCGTTTTGGTATCCGGGATTTCAATCAGGCTGGTTTCCTCCCTTTTGGAGTTGAAACCCCGCGCTTCAATGGCGATTGCCCGCTCTTCCACCTCCACGAGACTACCCAGGACGAGAGGCAAAATGATTGGCACCACTGCGCGCGATCGCACGAACAGGTTGCCCTCGGTTTCCAGCCCGCGCGAGCGCTGTGCATCCAAAATGGTGGATGCCTTGCTTTGAAACCGCGGGATGATCTGCAGGGTAGTGACAATGATGTAAGCCAGACTGCTCGGAACGCCCACTTGTTTGAGTGAGATCATCAACGTGTCGGGGCGTGTCGTCATGGCAAAAAGAATAAACCCTGCCATGACGAGGATGATCCTACCCACACTGATCGCGGCGAACAACGCCCCCTCCACCTTTGGGGCGAGGATCCAAAATTCAAAGATCGGGGTTCCCTTCCCCCAAAACAAACTTTGAATAATCACCACCGACAGGATAAACGGCAGGCTGAGTCCCCATACAATACGGATGAAATTGCGAAAAACCTGTCCCCATAATGCCAGTGGAAGGATGATAAATAACACCAGAATGTAGCCTGTCCAGTTCCCGGGCAGTGTCAGACCAGCCACCAGTAACAGGAGTGTGAGCAGGCTTTTGGTTAGTGGATGAAGTTTATGTAGCCCGCTTTCGCGGGCTACATACATGCTAAAGGTATTCATTGGGGGCGGAACCGGCTTACTGTGCCCTGAATCTCGCAGGCATGGAACGAAGGATGAGCCATACTACCATGAACGACAACATTTTGTCGAACGGATCGGAAACAGCACCCTGTGCCATTACAGAGGAAAGGATCCCCGCCCCGCTGGCCCGGAATGCCGCGACAACCAAATCAGTGCCGGAGCCGGTCACGCCGCCGAAAACATACGCGGCAGTCGGTGCGGAAATGATCGCCGCGACGATGCCGGTGATCAAACCCCAAAGCCCGGCGTACCCGCCCTTTTGCAGGAGAAAATAACCGATGGCGGCGCCGATCAGGATCGCAACCACGAAGATGACGGCATACCGGGAGAACAATTCAGTCATGCCTGGGTAGGTGGTGAAGCCGGTGTCATCCGTGCTGGCATTGGAAAAGGCGAGCACAAACAAAGTCAGGGAAAAAACAAACACGGCTCCGACCAGCACAGAAACCCATCGAGGGGTTTCGTTTTGGAAGGCGCCCCGTTTGCCGGCAAGACCTGCGATGAAACCGATTACCGCCGCCACGTAGAAAAACGCCGCGACAAACGGGTTGAATAATCCCCAGATCAGATTGGCAAGGGCGCCGGTCAATGCGCCCGCCCAGGGACCCGCAATCGCTCCCACCAGGACAGTGCCGATGCTATCCAGGTACACGGGAAGTTTCAGGCGCACCACCAGTTCGCCGATCGCGATATTGATTGCAATGGCAATCGGGATGAGGACAAGGGTCCGGGTGCTGAACTCCTTCTTGATATTATCCATCATGGCATCTCTCCTTCTGTTTTAAATTTGACTCTTACAACACCACAGGCGCGGTTTTGTTGCACATATATTAGGCTACAACTGCCGTCCGCGGCGGAGTGGACTTTGCGAGTTTCTCCATCCTCTCCAAAAACAACTCGATGAAATCGCGCGGTCGGACGCCCAGCGCCACCTTCAATTTTGCTGGCTTTTTGTTGTAATTGTAAAAATCGCCTATGGTCTTGCCCATCGAAATCCCACCCGAAAGATCCACTTCCACGGGTATTTCCTGATAATCGCATACTTCCGGGGCGAAGGTCAATGCCAGCGCAAGCGGGTCGTTGATAGCGCAGCCTTGCACGCCCTGGAACTTATCGTGGAATTCCATGTAAAAACGCGTGGAGTCGGCTACGAAGGGCGTTAGCGGCGAATCGATTTGAAGCAGACGATCCACATCCGCCTTCGTCAGAATACATTGGTAGGTCACGTCCAGCGGCACGAGTGTGGTGGGGATCCCGGCATGATAGACGATGTGTGCGGCGTGAGGGTCCACGTGGGTGTTGAACTCCGCGAGCGCGGTGGAATTGCCCTCATGCCGGATAGCGCCGCCCATGATGATCAACTCTTTTAGGGCAGATACAATACGCGGTTCCTGCCGGATCGCCAGCGCGACGTTCGTGAGCGGGCCGATCGCCACCAGTGTGATCTCTCCGGGGTTGGATAAGATCCGCTCGATGAGAAAATCGCATCCATGCCGACCGATCGGCTTATTCTTTGGATCCGGAAGCGACGCGTAGCCCAAGCCCGTGTTCCCGTGCGTCTCCGGCGCAAGCAGGGACGGTTGGACTAGAGGCAGTTCGCAACCCATTGCCACCGGGATGTGATTCGCGTTCGCCAGTTCCAAAACCGAGAGGGCGTTGACCGTAGCCTGCTCGAGCGAACAATTGCCGTGTACGACGCTCAGCCCCTCGAGCGAAACTTCGGGTGAAGCCAACGCCAGCAGGATGGCGAGGGAGTCGTCGATGCCAGGGTCGGTGTCGAGAAGGATTCGTTTGGGCATGTTAATCAGGAATCGAGCGAGCTAATGTTTCCATGCGTTGGAGGAACAGTTCGATAAAGTCGTCACCGCGCACCTCCATCGCAACTTTCATATTGGCTGGTTTTTTTGCCACACTGAAGAAATCGGCGAAGGTCTTGCCCATTGCTGCACCGCCTGAGTGATCCACATCCACGAAGTATTCTTTCAGCGTGAGAAGTTCCGGCGCGATGATTGTGGCAAGTGTCAGCGGATCGTGCAGGGCACAGCCGGCAAAGCCCCGGTCGCAGGAAAACTTGAAGTAAACGGAAACAGAGTTGCGGATGAATCTCGAGATGGGTGAATCGATTTTCATCAACCGTTCGATATGTTCCTCTTTGAGCAGGCACTTATGGGTGACATCGAGCGGGATCAATGTGATGGGGATCCCGGAATGGAACACGATGTGCGCCGCGTGAGGATCAACGAAAATGTTGAACTCAGCCAGCGGTGTGATATTCCCGGGCTCGTGAATTGCCCCGCCCATGATGACCAGCTCCTTCACGGCTTTGGCAAATTTCGGTTCTTTGCGGATCGCCATGGCGATATTCGTGAGCGGACCGATGGGGAGGATGCTGAGTTCGCCAGATTCGGCGAGGACGCGCTCGATCAGATAATCGACAGCATGCGTTTCAAGCGGTTTGGTTTTTGGTTCCGGCAAATCCGAACTCCCAATACCGCTTGTGCCATGAACGTGAGCAGATGCTCTTAGCGGTTGGACGAGCGGAACCACGCTTCCCGCCGCGACAGGGATATGACCACCACCAGCCAGATCAAGAATAGACAACGCGTTGCGCGTTGCCAATTCCAACGTGACATTGCCCTGAGTGGTTGTCAATGCTTCGAGTTGGATCTCGGGCGATGCCAGCGCGAGCAGGAGGGCAAGTGCATCGTCCGCGCCGGGGTCGGTGTCGATGATGATTCGTTTGGGAGGCATGAAATTTCCTGTAGGGGCGAGGTTATCTCGCCCCTATGATGAGATCAATTTTTCCACTTCTTCTTTCGTCGGCAACGAGGGTTGCGCGCCAAACTTCGTCACAGCCAGCGCGCCGCATGCGCAACCGAAACGAACGGATTCTTCCAGCGATTTATCTTGCAACAATGCGGTAGCGAATCCTCCGATGAATGCATCGCCTGCCGCAGTGGTGTCAACAACCTCCACTTTGTACGCGTCCACCTGTTTTATTATTGCCTTGTTTACAATGAGGGCGCCTTTGCTTCCCAGAGTCACGATCACGTTCCTCGCCCCGCGATCGAGCAATTGCTTCGCCGCCTTTTCCGCAGAAGAAATATCGCTTACGGTCTGCCCGGTCAACAGACTCAGTTCGGTCTCGTTGGGGACGATGTAATCGGCGAGCGCGATCAAATCATCGGGAATTTCTTTGGCAGGCGCGGGATTCAGGATAATGCGGAGTTTGTTTTCCCTGGCACGCTGTGCGGCGCGGAGAACCGTCGGTGTTGGGATCTCCAATTGGAACAGGATCAGGCTGTGATGCGGGAAAGATGCGGATTCCACATCCGCAGGAGTCACCTTGCCATTCGCGCCCGGTGAAAGGACGATACAGTTCTGCCCGTTTTCATCCACAACGATGATGGCTGTACCGGTTGAAGAATTGTCACGGAGCACGCGGGAAATATCCACATGGTTTTGTTTGAGATTGTCGAGGAGGAAATCGCCGAAGTTGTCTTTGCCCACGCGCCCGAGGATCGAAACGTTTGCCCCGAGCCTCGCCGCGGCAACGGCTTGATTTGCGCCCTTGCCGCCGGGGATCACCTCCAGATCACTGCCGCTGATCGTCTCGCCGGGTTGCGGAAAACGCGGCGCGCGCACGACGAGGTCGGCATTCAGCGATCCCACAACGAGGATATCAGGCATGCGCCGATTTTACTCCATGAGCGGCGCGGGTTCGGGCTTATCACCGAGACGCAACAGGATCACCCCGGTGAAGATGAACAGGCTACCAATCAACTGCTCCCCGCCGAGAATTTCATTCAGGAATAAATATGCCCAGATGGAGGTGAGGGCGGGTTCGAGGGTGGCAATCAGGTTGGCAATCGTGGGTGAGAGGTAGCGGATGCTCAACGTATACAGTCCAAATCCCCCGAGCGTGGGTGCAACTCCAAGCAAGAAAAGAATCGTCCAGCCGGGGATTGAACTTCCCAGCCAGAGAAAATTGGCAAACAGAGGCTCTCTGTTCACCGAGTTCGTGCCGAGGTTGAACAAAAACAAAAAGAACGTCGCTGTGCCGAAACTGTACAGCAATGCAGTCCACGAATCGATGTGTTTGTCGGAGGCGACTTTGCCTTCGAGGTTGTAGATCGCGAAGAATAATCCCGTGAGTAAACCGAAAATTATTCCCGCTGTATTCAACCTCCATGCAGAGGGATCGTGCGCGCCGGAGACCAGAACGGTTCCAATCAGGCTCAGCACGATGGAAACGATTTTGACGCGGTCGAATTTCTCCTTGAAAACGATGCGGCTCAATATCGCCGTCATGGCTGGGGAACTGAACGCCAGCACGGTCGCCACTGCCGCGCCGTTGAATTGCACCGAGAACGTCCACATCGAGTTGAAGATCGCCACCGTTAGACCATACAGCACTATGAATGCCCAATGCCCGCGTGAGAGATGCAGGCGTGCGCGGCTGAAGATCAACAGACCGACAATCATGCCAAGCGAGACAAACAGATCGCGCCAGAAAGCCAGCACCAGCGAGGGGAGCGCATAGGTCTTGTTGAGATAACTGATGATGGGTCCGGTTGTCGACCAGAGTATCGTTGCGACGACCGCGATTATGTACCCGCGTAAGAAGGATGATGTGGTCACGGATCTCCAAAAAATAAGAGTCACCTGTTGGGTGACTCTGTTGTAGTGCCCCCACGGGAATTCGAATCCCGGTTTAAGCCTCCCGTACCTCGATGGTGTGAGAGTGTTAATTCGAAAACCGACTTGGGTGATGCGGTTTCGTTGTGCCCCCACGGGAATTCGAATCCCGGTCTAAGCCTCGGGTATCTCGATGGTGTGAGAGGGTTTATTCGAAAACCGCCTCGGATGATGCGGTTTCGTTGTGCCCCCACGGGAATTCGAATCCCGGTTTAAGCCTTGCGTACCTCGATGGTGTGAGAGGGTTAATTCGAAAACCGACTCGGGTGATGCGGTTTCGTTGTGCCCCCACGGGAATTCGAATCCCGGTTTAAGCCTTGAGAGGGCTTCGTCCTGGGCCACTAGACGATGGGGGCAAATCTCGCGCTGAGCGGAGTGAAACGCAGTCGAAGCGTGAGCGGGCGGGATTGTATCATCCCGCTGATCAATCGTCAACGAGAAAGACGTGCATCTCGCCCGGTCCATGCACGCCGATTGTGTGGACACTTTCGATATCGCCCGTTGCCGAAGGTCCCGTGATGAACACGGCAGATTTTGTGTCGCGTGTGAGGTGGATCGCGTTTTCGAGTGAGGGATAAATCCGCGAGGTGTACAACACTGCAAGATGGATTTCTGGGAGGAGCGACGCGTGCAGCGGATCTCCCTCACCATCCGCCTCGAGAATGGACCCGGTATCTGCCAGCCCGCAAATGGCTTTCGTCACCCCGACGCGGATCGCGGGATCAGACTCGCGGCTGACGGCAATGCCTGCCTTTATCAATTCACCATCATCCAAAATCCCCGGCTCGAGGTGGATGCGGTCGATGCCGCGCGTATGCAGAAATTCAGCGATGCTCTGAGCCGGATCTTCAGTTTTGTGAACGTGTCCGTGCACGGCGGTGAGTTCTTTGGTGAATCGCTCCACTTTTTCCGTGTCATTCTGGGGAGCCGAAGCCGAGGAAATGTCTCTCTCATGAGACACGGATTTATCTGCGTGCGTGTTTACCCGTGCACTCGTGTCTTTGCTTGCCTCCAGATCTTTCCATCTATCCCTGAAGGTCTTTCCTGCAAATCGCGGAAAATCCTTGCTGTAACCCCAGCCTGTGAGCGCAGGGAGGCGCATCCACTTGGAGCGCGGGTAAAGGAGATAACTCGCCAGCGCCGAGAATTTTTGAGAGAGGATGAACAGGCGCGGGTGACGCGCGACGCGGCTGTATATCTTGAGTGTCGTAGAAGATAGCGAGGAGAGTCCGTTCGTCTGCGGTTGGCGATTCGCGATTGGGGATCCGCCTGCCCGGACGCGCACAAGCAGTTTCGGCAAATCGATATCCACCGGGCACGCATCCTTGCAAGCGCCGCACAACGAAGAGGCTTGGGCAAGAGGGATGAATTCACTTCCGAATAATCCCGCCGAGATGACGGAGCCGATGGGTCCGCCGTACACACTCTTGTACGCGTGCCCACCGATCTCGCGGAAGACCGGACAGGCATTCAGGCATGAACCGCACCGGATGCAATAAAGCGATTCTTTGAGAGGCGAATTGCGCAAGCGAGAGCGTCCGTTATCGAGAATGATGAAGTGCCGTTGCTGCCCATCCAGCGGGTTGTGGATGATCTGCGTGTACACGGTGATTTTCTGCCCCGTTGCCGAACGCGGCAAAAGCGAGATCATCAATGCGAGGTCATCGAGGTTGCGGACGACGCGCTCCATGCCGATCAAGGCGATGTGGATCGGTGGCAGGGTCGTGACCATGCGCCCGTTGCCCTCGTTGGTGACGAGACATATGGCGCCTTCCTCCGCGATGGCGAAATTTGCGCCGGTGATACCGACATCTGCTGTCAGGAATACTTCGCGCAATACTTTTCGCGCAGTGTTGGTAAGTGTGTGAATATCATCAGTGTATTCGATGCCGAGTTTTTTTTGGAAGAGGTCGCCTACATCCTGCCTCCGCAAGTGCAATGCCGGCGTGATAATGTGACTCGGTCTTTCGCCGCGCAGCTGCACGATGAACTCGCCGAGATCGGTTTCGACCACGCGAATGTTTTCCTTTTCGAGAGCGTGGTTGAGGTTGATCTCCTCGGTGACCATGGATTTGGATTTGGCAACCAGTATTTCTTTACCCCGAAGTTCACCTTGGGGCACAAAGGTTATTTCTTTTTCACCTTGTGTATTTCGTGACCTTTGTGGTGAAAATTTGACAATTTGCAAAATTAGTTGAACCGCCTCCGCCTCATCCTTTGCGCGATGGACAGTGACTCCGTTCGCCTCGGCGCTGGCGATGAACTGGTCGAGATATTGATCGAGATGCTCAATCACCTCTGCGCGGACGGCATGGGCGCGCTGGCGGCGTTCCCGCCAATCTGGGAGAGTCTCCAGCGCGTTGATGCGACGGGTAACGCGTCTTTCGGCGTTTAGATCCAGCGCCTTTTGGAGATGCTGGTTTGCGAGCGACGTGCGAATTCTTTGCCGGAATTGAGCCATATAGGTTCCTGATGAGTTTTCTGCCGGGCGTGTCTGTTGCCTCAGCGCAATCGTTTTGCATCATGCCTTCCGCAGTCTCTGTGCGGATCTGATTGAATTATTTCAAAGGTTTTCTGCCGATGTACATTCCGCGTCCGTCCAGTCCTTTTTTGTCATGGAATACTTCCAATCCGGCGGTGCGGAACGCGTTCATGTAGTCTGCGTGTGCAAACAAACCGAGTTCGTGATGTTCTGTGAAGTATTCGATCCCGTCTACCGTACCAACCAGATAATGAAAATCGAGCGTGGAAATTTTCCCTCTTTTTCCGCCGAGGCTCATCCGGGTTATCTTCAAATCCTGTGTATCGGCATGTAACGTGCGAGGATGACTGATATCCCACTGTTCAGGCTGAAACCACGGCTCGACAAGAATGACTCCTCCTTTACGAAGATGACGCGCCATGGCTTTGACAGCTTTTCGGAGGTTGGCTTTTGTCCTCACATACCCGATGGAGCTGAACAGGCAGGTGATGACGTCGAAACGGCGGACCAGGTTGAAATCGATCATGTTGCCCTGGAAAAACCGTATCCTGGGGTGTTTCTCCCGGGCGATCGACACCATGTTCGCATCGAAATCCATACCCTCCACCTTGTACTGTTTGGCAAGGAATCCGGCATGCGTCCCGGTGCCGCAGGCGACATCAAGAAGGTTGGCGCCTCCGGAAAGGCAATATTTTCGGATGATTTTATGCACTGTCAACGCCTCTTTTAAATAGTCTTTCCCCAGCGCTTCATATAAGGGATCGTAATAATTTTGCGATTTTGAAAACATTCCGCCTCCGGCAGATCAACGATGATTGAGAACCTCGGCAATATGAACCACGTTCTGCATTTTCTTCTGTCTATGAAGCCCGCCTGCGATGTGCATGAGGCAGCCCGTTTCCAGCACTACAAGCGTGGGGGCCCGGGTTGATTCGAGATTCGCGATCTTTCGTTTCAGCCATTCCGCCGAGAGTTCGGGGTGCTCCACAGAAAAGATCCCGCCGAATCCGCAGCAATCCTCTGCGGCGGGCAAATCTACGATTTGCGCGCCAGCCACGTTGGCGAGCAGTGTCCGCGGCTGACGGTCGATCTGCATGCCGCGCAGGGCATGACAGGTGGGGTGGTAGGTGAGCATGCCGTCCCAGCGCGCGCCCACGTCTGTGACGCCGAGTTTATCCACGACATATTCGGTAAATTCATACACACGGCTTCCAAGTTCCTGCGCGCGGGGGAGCCAGGCGGGGTCTTCCCGGAACAGTTCAAGATAACCATGCTTCATCATGTGGGCGCATGAACCCGACGGCAAGACGATATTGCCTGTCGTTTTCTCAAATACCTGAATCGTGTGTTGTGCAATGGATCGCGCGTCCGGGTGCAAGCCGGCGCTGAAGGCGGGCTGTCCGCAGCAGGTCTGGTCGCGGGCAAAGTCCACATCCACGCCGAGGCGGCGGAGAATGTCCACCATCGCCTCACCCGCCTGCGGGTGGAGGGAGTCGACGAGACAGGTGATGAACAGTTGAACGTGAGTCATGAGTCGATTTTATCCTGAATCGTGAATCGATAAAGTTTGGTATGATTGCCTCCGTCATGTCAACCTTCAAAACCAAACTCCCTCAACCATTCGACCTTCCAAAACGCATCTCGCGATTAAGCGAACTCGCCTTTAACCTATGGTGGACGTGGCAGCCCGAAGCGGCGCGCCTGTTCGGCAGGATCGATTACGATTTGTGGGAACGGCTCGGCCATAACCCGATCCGTCTCCTGCGCGATGTGGAACGCTCGCGCTTGAATCAAGCCGCGAAAGACAAGGATTACCTTGTTTTGTACGACGAAGTCTTTGCGGCATTCGATTCGTATTTTTCCGATTCAAAAACATGGACGCGTCGGACTCATCCTGAATTTGATTCTCACTCCATCGCATATTTCTCCATGGAATTTGGCTTGCACGAAACCCTGCCGATCTACTCAGGCGGTCTCGGCGTATTGGCTGGCGATCATTTAAAGGAGGCGAGCGATCTCGGCTTGCCGTTGATGGGCGTCGGCTTCATGTACGCGCAGGGATATTTCTCGCAGCGTATCAGCGAGGACGGCTGGCAGGAAGCGTTGAACAACATGCTTGTGTTCGAGGACCTGCCTGTGATACTGGTGACCGAGAAAGACAAGCCGGTGACAGTTGAAGTGGAGTTCCCTGATAGGAAAGTTGCCATGTACATCTGGGAGGCGCGGGTCGGGCGCGTGCCGTTGTATTTGCTCGATTCAAATGTGGAAGGTAACTCTGAAATGGATCGCCTGCTCACCGCGCGCTTGTACTGGTCTGACCTCGATCGCCGCGTGATGCAGGAAGTATTGCTGGGCATCGGCGGCGTGCGCGCGTTGCGCAAATTGGGTTATAAGCCCTCGGTCTGGCACATGAACGAGGGGCACGCCGCGTTTTTGACTCTTGAACGCGCACGCGAACTTGTCTCGCAAGGCGAATCGTTTGACTCTGCCCTTGAAAAAACGCGGGGGCAAAACGTCTTCACAACACACACACCTGTCCCGGCTGGGAACGACGAATTCCCGCTTTGGCTCATGGATAAATACCTCGCCGCGATTTGGGCGCAGCTCGGTCTCTCGCGCGAGAAATTCTTCGATCTTGCCCGGCACGAACGTGGTCATAGCGAAACGTTCAGCATGGGCATCCTTGCCCTGCGAAATTCAGAAGGGCGCAATGCCGTCTCTGAATTGCATGGTCAGGTCTCGCGCAAGATGTGGCATTTCCTGTGGAACGACAAGCCTGAGCAGGATGTGCCGATCGGCTACGTGACGAACGGTGTGCACACCGCGAACTGGCTGGCGCGGCGCTTGAAGAATCTCTTTGTCAAATTTCTCGGTTCCGATTGGTACGAGCATCTCGACGAAGCGGATTTCTGGTCGAAAATTGGCGATATCCCCGATGCCGAATTGTGGGCGGTGCGTCTGCATTTGAAGCGCAAACTCGCGTTTTACCTGCGCGAACGCGTCCGGGATAGATGGACTCACGGCGGTTTTCACCCAGTGCAGGTTGTTTCCTCGGGTGTGTTGATCAATCCCTACGCGTTGACGATCGGCTTTGCGCGCCGTTTTGCCACATACAAGCGCGCCAGTCTTGTGATGCGCGATTTGGATCGGCTGCTGCACATCGTCAACAAGCCAAACATGCCGGTGCAGATTTTGTTTGCCGGCAAGGCGCATCCCGCCGACGAACCGGGAAAACAGTTAATCCAGCAAGTGTATCGCACCGTCAAAAAAGCGGAGACGGGCGGGCGCATTGTCTTCCTGGAAGACTACGACATGAATCTCGCGCGTTACCTTGTTCAGGGCGTGGACGTGTGGATGAACACGCCGCGCCGTCCGCTCGAAGCGAGCGGCACCTCCGGCATGAAAGCAGCCCTCAACGGCGCGTTGAACTTCTCCGTGCTGGACGGCTGGTGGCGCGAATCGTATAACGGTCACAATGGCTGGGCGATCGGTGAGGATAAGGAATATGAATCCAGCGATGGGCAGGATGCCCTCGACGCCGAGGACTTGTACGGCACGCTCGAAAACGAGATCATTCCCCTGTACTACAACCGCGATCCCAAGGAAATCTCGCACGAATGGATCGCCCGTGTCAGGGATTCGATGAAAACCAACATTCCGCAATTCTCCACGCGCCGCATGGTCAAGCAATACGTGGAGAACTTGTATTCGAAGGCGTTGAAATAAATTATCAAACACAAAGGACACAGCGATCACGAAGGAGAAAGACTTTCACGTTTTACGTTCTTTTCCCTTTGTGTACTTTGTGCCCGTCGTGGTAAAAAGGGAAATCCCGGAGAATTCAATGATCCCCGAAATCACAACCACTGATCTTGCCGAAAAGCTGAAATCGGATGAGAAATTCATCCTGCTCGACGTGCGCGAGCTCCGTGAAATGGACTATGCCAAATTGACAGACAGCCGGCTCGAAGTCGCACCCATGAGCCGTCTGGCAAAAGTCGGCACGGACGAGTTGTCTGACTCTGCAAAGTCGCAGGATGCGACAATTTATATTCTGTGCCATCACGGCAACCGGAGCGGCCAGGTTGCCTTATGGTTGAAACAACAAGGCTGGAAAAACGTGTTCAGCGTCGCAGGCGGGATCGACGATTACGCCCGCCGGATTGACAGGTCGGTGGGGTCTTATTAATTGGTTGTAGGGGCACGGCGACGCCGTGTCCCTACATGTTATTTATCGAACACAAATTCCCCGTTCTTGTAAAACAATTCCTCGTCCACGGTGATTTCTGAATCCGTGCGCAGGTCGCAGATCATGTCCCAGTGGATCACGCTTTTATTTTTGGATCCCGTTTCGGGGTAGCCCGCGCCGAGCGCCATGTGGAAGGTCCCGCCGATCTTTTCGTCGAACAGGATATTGCCGGTGAATCTGTCGATGTCGAAGTTCGTACCGATGGCAAACTCCCCGATGTGGCGCGCGCCCTCGTCAGATTCGAGCATCTTGACGAGATACGCCTCGTTCTTCTCCGCCTGCGCGCGTTCGACGCGCCCGCGGGTAAATGTCAGTTCCGCGCCTTCGACAGCCACTCCGTCCTTGATCGCGGGATAGGTGTATTTCACCCAGCCGTTCAATGAATCTTCAACAGGTCCTGTATAGATTTCTCCATCGGGCATGTTGTGAATGCCGGTTGAGTTCATGAACGTGCGGCCCTTGATGGATAGGCTCAGATCCACGTTCGGACCGCGCAAGGTGACAAGGCTTTTTCCGGCGAGGAAGTCAATCGCCTTTTGCTGCCCTGCCGCGGTGCTGTTCCAATAGGCGATCGGGTCATCCTCATGGGCATGGACAGCCTTAAACACAAAGTCCTCATACTCTTTCAGGCTCATCCCTGCGTCCTGCGCGTATGCTTCGGTGGGGTAGAGGGTGGTGACCCATTTGAATTTTTTCTCCGCGCCGCGCCGCATCTGCGCTTCGGTGATGCCGCCTGTGGCTTTATTCCGCCGTTGGACCTTCTTCGGGTCGATGTTTGTCGTGCCGCGCGTATTGGTCGATGAATGGACGCGGATGCGGCTCTCGAATTCCTCATATGCCAGCTTGTAGAACGTCGGAACGAAATCGAGCTGTGCATCGTTGGCGTAGGTGAGGTAAAACTCGTCCTGGCTGAAGGGCATCATGCCGGGCAGGGCAACCATCGGGTGGGGATGACCGCCTTTTTCCATAATCTGGATGAACAACTCGCGGACGAGCGGCTCGGCGGCTGTGGTCGCCTCGATCAGCACGCGGTCGCCGGGGACAATGTGCGCGGAATGTTCAACCAATATTTTTGCGTATTTTTGAACTCGTGAATCGGACAAGGGATGCTCCTGTTATATGAAATGCTCCAGAATTATATCATTCGTACATGGGGTATACTGCATAATTGCAGAGAGTAGAGAGTAGAGATCAGACGGAGGTTGAAGTGAGCGCGGAAGGATTAAGACGGTTGAAGGTCTGGGTTAGAGCAAAAGACTTTGCACTCAAAATTTATTCACAGATTTTACCCCTGCTCCCTCCTGTTGGAAGAAACTTTGAGTCACCTGGTTTTTGCCTTTGAGACGAAATATATACCCGAGCGCTTTACAAACATCTTGAATCTGAAGGAGAGGAAATTGATAAAATGCTTAATGGGTATATTGCCTTCCTCAAGAAAAGTAAACAAGGCGTGAATGAACCTGGGGCGCGCAATTCCATCCAGGAATATTCTTCACATTATTTTACCGAGCCTTTTGAAAAGTCTGCCGACATAAAAGAAACTGATTTCTAATCTCTACATATCTATTCTCTTAATCCAATGAAGCAGCTTCTCCAAAACATCCGAACCGGCAAAGCGACCATCGAAGATGTACCCGTACCTGCCCCAGGCGAGGGACAGGCGCTCGTCAAAGTGGAGGCAAGCCTCGTCTCGGCGGGGACCGAGCGCATGGTGGTCGAATTTGCCGAAAAGAGTCTCGTCGGCAAAGCCCGTTCGCGCCCCGATCTGGTCAAGCAGGTGCTCGATAAGGCGCGCCGCGAAGGACTGGTCAGTACAGCGCAAGCCGCCTTCAACCGCCTCGACCAGCCGATGGCGCTCGGTTATTCATCCGCGGGCACGATCGTTGCGCTCGGGAAAAATATGCCGGGCTTTAGGGTGGGTCAACGTGTGGCGTGTGCGGGCGGAGGCTATGCTGTCCATGCCGAATACAATCTTGTACCACGCAACCTGCTCACGCATCTCCCGAAGAATATCGATTTCGAATCAGCGGCTTTCACCACCCTCGGCGCGATTGCCTTGCACGGGTTCCGTCTTGCCGAGCCGCAAATCGGGGAGAACGTCGCGGTCATCGGTCTGGGTCTTTTGGGATTATTGACGATTCAGATTGCGTCTGCCGCGGGATGCAACGTGCTCGGCATTGACCTCGACCCGGAGCGGATCGCCCTCGCTTCATCCCTTGGACTGCAGGCTGTTTCCCGCCAAAAAGCGGAATCGGCGTCTGAATCGTTTACCGCCAACCGCGGCTTCGACGTGATCCTGATCTGCGCCGACACGCCCTCGAATGATCCTGTGGAACTGGCGGGTACGATCGCTCGTGATAAAGCGCGCGTCGTCGCCACCGGCGCAGTCGGTTTGACCATCCCAAGAAAAGCATATTACGAAAAAGAACTCTCCTTCATTAACTCGCGCTCCTACGGACCAGGCCGCTACGATTCCAATTACGAAGAAAACGGACAGGACTATCCCCTCGGCTACATCCGCTGGACGGAAGGGCGCAACTTCGAAGCCATTGTGGACCTGATGGCAAAAGGCAAACTCCAGGTCAAACCGCTCATCACCCATCGCTTTCCCATTGAAAAAGCGACTCAAGCCTACGATGTGATTACCGGCAGAAAAAAAGAGAACTTTCTGGGTGTATTACTTACCTATCCCGAAGGAAATACAAGACGTGAATCGCGAATCTCTTTTCCTTCAATCGTCCATCGTCCATTGTCCACCGTCCATCTTGGTATTCTCGGCGCCGGTCACTTCGCGAACTCGGTTTTACTTCCTGCAATCAAGAAAGTGGATGGCATCCAACTCGTCGGTATCGCCTCCTCGGGTGGATTGCACGCCCAACACGCAGGAAAAAAATTCGGTTTTAAATATGCCGCTTCATCTGACGACGAGATCATCAACGACTCGAATATCAACACTGTTGCCATCCTCACCCGCCACGACTCGCATGCTGAGTTGATTGTCAAAGCGTTGAAGGCTGGTAAACATGTCTTCGTCGAAAAGCCGCTGGCTATAAATGCCGCTCAGCTTTCCGCCATCAGCAAACAACTAAAAGCCAATAGTCAATCGCTGCTAACAGTCGGATTCAATCGAAGATTCGCTCCTCTTGCTCAACAACTGAAATCATCACTCGCCGATCGTAAATCGTCAATGTATGTCCATTACCGTATCAATGCCGGTTACCTGCCCCCCAACCATTGGAATCACGATCCTGCCATCGGAGGTGGACGCATCATCGGCGAAGCGTGTCATTTTATAGATTTCATTACATTCCTCGTTGGCGCGGCTCCCGTTTCAGTATCTGCCCATGCGTTACCGGATGAGGGCAAATATCGCGAAGACAATGTCTCGATGACCTTTACATTCCCCGATGGCTCCATTGGAGTTGTAGACTATCTTGCTAATGGTGACAAATCCTACCCGAAGGAACGCGTCGAAGTCTTCTGCGAGGGGACTGTCGCGGTGCTGGATGATTTTGTGTCCTTGCGAATGACCACAGATGGAAAGACGAAAGAGGAACGCGGTGCCCAGGACAAAGGCTGGGTGAACGAGTGGCGAGCCTTCGTCAAAGCCATCCGAGAAGGCGGCGAACCGCCGATACCATATGAGCAGTTGATCGGCGTGACGCAGTCCGCAATTGCCGCAGTGGAGTCGTTGCGTAGAGGCGGAGTAAAAATTGGTGTATAATATCAGTGCAAACTCATAGTGCAAAGG
>DATKAU010000300.1:0-3203 GCA_035514655.1 Anaerolineales bacterium | reverse complement strand
ACATCGACTGGGTACAGTTGTGGTTTTTACCGAACCTGTTCGTGGTAAGTCTGTACGCGTTTCTCTTCATCGTGGTCGTCGGCAGGTTGAACAACCGCTGGCTGAGATTGGGCATCCTGCTGGCAACGCTGGCGATCACACTGCCGTTTCTCCAATCGTTTTACCCGTTCTCCGTTTCCCTGCCCGGAAACGACTACGAACTCTTCGGTCTGCCCTTCAGCCTCGATCTCGTGTTCCTCAGTGGCTTCTTCTTCATTCTCGGGAGCGAAGTGAGGCAGGTTGCAAACGAATCTGTGTTTGGGAATTATCTTTTGCTGGCGGCGACGGGAATCGCGGTCTTTGCCTTGAATTTCTTCATCGATTCCCCGGTCGATTTCAACACCCGCCTGTACAGTTCATTTTTCATCAATACCATCGAGGCTGTGGCAGGGATTCTGTTCGTGCTGGCGTTATCGCGTCAGATCGAATTACACACCGGCTGGCTGGCATCGCTGATGAAATACTTCGGCCGCGCCTCGCTCATCATCCTGATCTTCCACGTCCCGATTCAGGATTTTTGGGGGCAGAAGATTCTGGCAAGAACGGATAATCTACCCCTCTCGATTTGGGTTGGTTTCTTGATGGGCGTGGGCGGCTCGGTTCTCATCCACGAGTTGTTCATCCGCAGGAACCCCGTCGCATCTTGGTGGTTTGGGAGGGAGGCGGAATTGCCCAGCAAGAAAGAACTCCCTGCGTCGGGTTGATGGAAACGAAGCAATTTACGGTTCATATCGATGGTGAACTGCTGGAGGTTGCATCTGCTGTTCGAGAGGCGGATGACGACCTCCTGTTTTTCATCCACGGGCTGAGCTGTTCAAAGGATTCATTTCGTTCCTTTTGGAATCGCCCCGACTTTATGCAAAACTCCGCCCTGGCAATTGACCTCCCCGGGTTTGGTGATTCGTCCAAGCCGGATGTGTTTTCCTATACCATGCACGATCAGGCTCGCGTCTGCACCGAAATCCTGACGATGTATTCGGACAAAAGACTCCATCTTGTCACGCACAGTATGGGATGCGCGGTCGCCTTGTTATTGCCCGATGGAATTTTGAACACCACCTCCACCTTCGCGTGCATTGAGGGAAATTTAATCGGCGCAGATTGCGGTGTGGTGAGTCGGAGGGTCATCAGCGTAATCCGCGAGACATTTGAACGGGAGGAATTTCAAGGGCTTAAAAACCTGCTCGATCTCGGAGAAGGGTATTATGCGATGGGATCCACCTCCCCCAATGCCATGTACAAAAGCGCCGAATCTCTGGTGACATGGTCCGACGGCAATGAGTTGCTGAAGAAATATCTTGCCCTGCCATGTCGAAAGATGTATTTCTACGGAGAACGGAACGCGTCGCACCCAACCCTGCGTTTTTTAGAAGGGATTCCAAAAGTGGGGATTAGGGACAGCGGTCACTTTCCGATGACCGATAACCCGGATGATTTTTACTCCGAACTACACAGGTTTATTTTGGAACGAATCGTGCCGGCTTGTAGATAAAAAAATCATCCCGTGCGAGGGATGATTTTTATTCTCTGGTTTACTCATCCATTGTGTCGGATACTGCCGCCCTGCGTTCCTGTTCATCCTGCACCACGCGGATTCCGTTCGCCACCTGGTTGGAAATCCGTTCCAACTCCGCTTGTAGTTGGGTGAGGCTTCGCATTACATAATCGTCGGCGTCGCCGCGCGTGGTGTCGGCATCGGCACGCGCCTGGGCGACGATTTGCTCCGCTCGGCGCTGCGCCTCCTGCACGACCATTTCCCGCGAAGCGAGTTGATCCGCCTTCTGGCGGGCGATTTCGAGCGTGCGATTGGCTTCCTCCTGCGCCTGCGCAAGGACCCGGTCGCGCTGACCGAGCAGTTGCTGTGCCTTCTTCACTTCCTCGGGGATGGCGATACGCATCTGGTCGATGATATCCAGCATGCGGTCTTCATCCACCATCACGTTGCGGGTGAGGGGAATGGACTTGCTCTCATTGAAGAGTTCCTCGAGGCGGTCAATCAGTTGCAGGATGTCCATACGCGGCTCCTCTGGTAGAGGACGATTGAGGCAATTCTAGCACAGATTAATCACGAAGCGAGTTGGGGATGGGGTTGGAATCGTCGTGACTTGCCACCTTATCCTTGAACGCCTTCTCCACAAACGGCGGCACCATCGAGGAAATGTCGCCATTGAGCATGGCAATCTCGCGGACTGTGGTGGAGGACAGGAAGGTATGTTCCTCGGCAGTGATCAAGGCGGCAATTTCAATATCGGGTGCGAGGCGGTGGTTTGCCAGCGCCATGCGGAACTCGAATTCAAAGTCGGAGAACACGCGCAAGCCGCGGACGATCACCTGGGCTTTGATCTTCCGCGCGAATTCGACGGTGAGTCCGCTGTAACCTGTGACTCTAATCTTGGAAATGTCTTTGAACGCTTCCCTGACCAGATCGATGCGTTCTTCAGGTGAAAACATCAACGATTTCAGTGGCTTGTCGTACACCGCCATCACCACTTCATCGAACAGGCGCGAGGCGCGTTCGGCGATGTCCATGTGGCCGTAGTGGATCGGGTCGAACGTACCGGGGAATAAGGCTCTGACCATGCATTCTCCATTATCGTAGGGGCGAGGCTATCTCGCCCCTTGTTGATGATCCAAATAATGGGCGGGGAGACCCCACCCCTACAAATTTATGAAACATCCCCCTTGCTTTCACCCCAGAAGCGGCCGAGGGATTCGGCGAGGAGTTTATGTTCGGGTTGACTCAAATCCGCATCCTTCTCAAAGAGGGCTTGCGCCTGGGCACGCGCTTTCTCGATGAGTTTGACATCTGTAATGCTTGCCATGCGCAGGCTCGACGCGTAGCCCGATTGGCGCGTACCCAGAAATTCACCGGGACCGCGGATCTGCAAATCCTTCTCGGCAAGGAAAAAGCCATCGTTCGATTCTGTCATTGCCTGCAGGCGTTCAGTCTCGGATTTATCCTCGTGTGTGGGGATGAGCAGGCAATAGGATTGGTCCGAACCGCGGCCGACGCGCCCGCGCAGTTGGTGCAGTTGCGCCAGACCGAACCGGTCCGCGCCTTCGATGAGCATGACAGTTGCATTCGGCACGTCCACACCCACTTCAACGACAGTCGTTGAAACAAGGATGTGATATTGCTTGTCGCGGAATTTGAGCATGACCTC
>DATKAU010000299.1:0-4056 GCA_035514655.1 Anaerolineales bacterium | reverse complement strand
CTCGGTGCTGGGCAGTTTCGCGTTGCGGTTGAATGCGGAACAACTTCCGTTTTATTTTCCCGCAGCGGTATTGATGTGCATTGTCGCGCTGGCGATCAAGATCCCGGTTTATTTTTTCTTCGGTCTGTACCGGCGTCTGTGGATTTATGCCAGCACCGGCGAGTTACGGTTGATCACGGTTGCGGTGACCTCCGCGTCCGTGCTTGTTTCCGGCGTCATGCTCCTGCTTATCAGCGCAGGTCGCGTCGTGCCCGGCATGCCGCGCACCGCGTTGGGAATCGACTGGCTCCTTTCGCTAGTTCTCATCGGCGGCTCACGTTTCGCCCTGCGGATTTTGGCGGAGCAATCCATGGTCTCGCGCTTCACTGGAAAAGGCAGGCGCGTCTTGATTATAGGCGCAGGCGATGCAGGCGCTCTCGTGGCGCGTGAACTGCAGAAATCATCGCAGATCAATCTCACGCCGATTGGCTTTCTCGACGACGACCCCGCCAAACAAAAACATTCGATCCACGGTGTGACGGTGATAGGCACAGTAAACGATCTGGCGACTGCCATTGACCTGCATCGCATCGACGAAGTGATCATTGCCATACCCTCTGCACCGGGTGGACTCGTGCGTATGGTCAACGACATCTGCCGCCTCAAGGGTATCGCCTCACGCACCATTCCTGGCATTTATGAATTGATCGGCGGCAGGGTCAGTGTCAATCGCTTGCGCGAAGTGGATATCACCGACCTCCTGCGCCGCGAACCGGTACGCGTCAATGATGAGGCCGTCGGAGAGGCGCTTGCCGGGAAGCGTGTGCTCGTCACGGGCGCGGGGGGTTCCATCGGCCGCGAACTCTGCCGCCAGATTGCGCGGCGCGATCCGGCACAGCTTGTCCTGCTTGGCCACGGCGAAAACAGCATCTTTGAAATCCTGCTCGAACTGAGTCATGATTATCCGAACCTTCCGCTCCTGCCCGTCATTGCCGATATCCGCAACGAGGAGCGTCTTGCGCAAATCTTCGAACAGCATGAGCCGCAGGTCGTCTTCCATGCCGCGGCGCATAAGCACGTCCCGTTGATGGAAGTCAACATCGTCGAAGCCGTTACGAATAACATCATCGGCACGCGCAATGTTACGCAGGCGGCGCTTGACCGCAGTGTTGAACGATTTGTCTTGATCTCCACTGATAAAGCCGTCCGTCCATCATCCATTTACGGCGCCACCAAACGCCTTGCCGAGATGATCGTGCTCGATGCTGCGCGAAACCACAAGCGCGCCTTCACCGTTGTCCGTTTTGGCAACGTTCTCGGCAGCCGCGGCAGTATCATCCCTATCTTCAAACAGCAAATTGCAAACGGCGGTCCCGTTACGGTCACGCACCCCGACATGTTTCGTTTCTTCATGACCATCCCTGAAGCGGTGTATCTCGTCCTGCAAGCCGCCTCGATGGAAAACGGAGGCGAGACCTTCGTCCTCAACATGGGTGAGCCCGTCCGCATTCTCGACCTTGCCGAAGACCTCATCCGCCTCTCCGGCATAGAGCCGCAGCGGGATATCCAGATCAAGTTTACCGGCATCCGCCCCGGCGAAAAATTAACCGAGGAACTGTGGGAAGACGATACGCCGTTGGCAAAAACCCTGCACCCGGATATCTTCCGGCTCGACAATGACGTATCCCTGCCCACGCCGAACCTGATCCAAGCCATCGACTCGCTCTCCCGCCTCAGCCATGCTGCCGACACCGACGCAATCATCAACCTGCTAGATGAGCTCATCCCCGGCTCCTCGATTCGTGAAACCCCGCAAGCGGATATTACTTCGATCATTTAATCACACCGCTGGTTGAGTAGCCCGAGGTAATAGTCGAGGGCGTATCGAAACCAGCAGGCGATATGCGAGTGATTGTTTTTTGAATACAGGTGGTTTCCATACGGGCTTCGCCCTACTTAACCACTGGGAATAAAAAGAATGCCTCTCGTTTCCCTCACCGATTGGAACCACTTTCTCGCCTCTCACCCCAACGCCCACCTCCTACAAACGGGAGAGTGGGGGGAGTTGAAGTCCGCGTTTGGTTGGAAGCCTGTCCGCATCGTCAACGGGAAAGAGGGAGCCCAGATTCTATTTCGGAAAATGCCACTGGGGTTTACCGTTGGTTACATCCCCAAAGCAAATTTCGATCGACCCCTCTTGCCTGAAATTGACACAGTGTGTAAACACAATCGCGCCATTTTCCTCAAACTCGAACCCGACTCTTGGGAAAACCTGACACCTGATACCTGGATCCAGCGCCCTGAGCGAAGTCGAAGGGTGGAATTGCGCACTTCTTCGCACAACATCCAGCCTCCCCGCACCATCATCGTGGATATTCGCGGAACCGAGGAGGAAATCCTCGCCCGGATGAAACAGAAAACTCGCTACAACATCCGCCTTGCCGATAAAAAAGGCGTAACCGTCCGCGCCTGGGACGATATTGAATCCTTCCACAAGATGATGCTGGTCACGGGCGGGCGTGATAATTTTGGCGTTCACAGTTTGGAGTATTATCGCCGCGCATATGAATTGTTCCACCCGAAAGGGATGTGTGAAATTCTGGTGGCTGAATATGAAGGCAAACCACTTGCTGCATTGTTCGTCGCCCGAAACGGGAACCGCGCCTATTACCTCTATGGTGCCTCCACGGACGAAGAACGCAAACGCATGCCCACGTACCTCCTGCAATGGGAAGCCATGACATGGGCGAAAGCAAATGGGAGCGAAGAATACGATCTCTGGGGAGTACCCGACGAAGACGAAGCGACTCTCGAAGCCAATTTTGAAACACGGCATGATGGGTTGTGGGGTGTCTATCGCTTCAAACGCGGATTTGGCGGTGAACTAAAACGCGCCGCACAGGCGCTGGATCGAGTCTATAATCCGTTGTTGTATTGGGCATATCTGAGATTTGTTGGAAGCAGAGAATAACGAGTGCAAAGCGCCAACTGGAACTCACTGATCGCAAAACTCCCCAACCCGCACTTCCTCCAGACCTACGAATGGGGGCAGGTGAAGGCGAAATATGGTTGGGATCCGTTGTATGTAGTTTGGACACGTGACGGAAAGTTTTCAGTTTTCAACGAAACTGATCACTGGTCGCTGAATACTGATCACTGTATCGCCGCCGCTTTGATCCTCAAGCGTCAAATCATCCGCAACGGATTCGCGGCGCGGTTGTCGATCCTGTATTCGCCGAAGGGTCCTTTGTTGGATTGGACGAATGAGTCCCTGCGCAACCGTGTGCTGAGTGATTTGGAATCATTTGCCAGGAGGCAGGGTGCAATCTTCCTGAAAATGGATCCTGATATCCTGCTTGGAACGGGAGTCCCCGGGGGCGAGGGAGATATCGTCGATGACAACGGTCAGCTCGTGATGAACGCGTTGAAGCGGAGGGGATGGGGATATGCATCCGATCAGATCCAGTTCAAGAACACAGTCCTGATCGATTTAAATCCAACGGAGGATGAGCTTCTCGCGCGCATGAAGCAGAAGACGCGATACAACATCCGCCTGGCTGAAAAGAAAGGAGTGGATTTGCGTGTAGGCAATTTGGAGGATTTGCCCATGCTTTACAAGATGTACGCGGAGACCTCCGTGCGAGATGGATTTGTGATTCGTGATGAAGGATATTATCAAACTGTCTGGAATTTATTTTTGAACTCAAGTGAACCGACGTGCGAACCCCTGATTGCTGAAGTGGACAATGAACCTGTCGCCGCGATCTTTGTCTTTTATTTTGCCGGCCGGGGATATTATGTGTATGGCATGTCGCGGGACAAACATCGTGAGAAGATGCCGGCGTATCTCTTGCAATGGGAGGCGATCAAGCGCGCGAAAGCAAAAGGTTTCACCGTGTACGATCTGTGGGGCGCGCCGGATGTATTCGATGAAACTGACTCGATGTGGGGCGTATATCGCTTCAAGGAAGGGCTTGGCGGGGAGGTCGTTCGCACGCTCGGCGCCTGGGATTTCGCGCCTAGCCCGCTTTGGTACAAGATGTATTCGCAAGTTATCCCACGCCTGTTGGATACAAT
>DATKAU010000298.1:0-5609 GCA_035514655.1 Anaerolineales bacterium | reverse complement strand
TGCGAGGAGCAGCGAAGCGGCGACGAAGCAATCTCCTGTTACATGGGGTTTGCTTCGCTTCGCTCGCAATGACAAATTGTTCGGTGACCTTGATGCGGAAGGGTTCGGGAGGGTAGGGGGTAGTCATTGTGCTCCTAGTGTATTAGACTTCGGAAGTCTGGCAGACTTCCGAAGTCTTTGAGATACGGAAATCTTGGGTAGCGAGCCTGGCACTTCGTCCCCTTGTTCGCCATTCGGTCTCCAATGACAAATTTATTCTACAACCAATCCCTCTTTTTTGTTTCGTAACAAATGTTATGAAATCTTTATTGCCCGGTGGTTGAGTAGCCGCGAAGCGGTGTATCGAAACCACCAGTTAGTGGAAAGATTTCTATAACAAAAGTATGCTTGTTACCTGTTGGTTTCGATACGGCGACAGAAGAGCACTGTCGCCTACTCAACCAACGGATTACTTTTGAAATTTAGAACAAGTAGCCTCTCGCCTTCCAGTATTGCCAGTCTTCGATGGCTTGTCTGGTTTCCTTGCTGGATTTCAGTGGTTTCAATTGCGCGAGCGGAACGCCCATTTTGCGTCCCATCCATTCGATAAGGACAAAGAAGTCGCCGCCGAGGTTTTCATCAGCGTCTATAAGTTCGAGGACAGTAATCTTTTCTCCTTTGCGAAGCGGGGAGATTTTCATCTCTTCGATACATTCTGCTTCGAATGGACCTGCAAGATTATCTTGTAAATAAGTCAGCCAGCCGACCATGACTTCTTCGCTACCGTAAGCATCCACGGTGACTTCATTGGCAATGCGTTCTTCACGGGTCTTGTTTTCGGGGATTTGTTTCATGTTGTCTCCAGTCAAACCGTCCACGAACCCTTCGACAGGCTCAGGGCAAGTTTTTCACGAATTTTCGAATGCCTGACTCCCAATCGTGAATTCGTGGTCTTACATCGTACCCGAAGGGTATTCGTGGATGTTTTTTACCGCACCATGCGCGGCTTTCCGGTGTTCGATCAAGTCGAGATAGGTGGAACTGAGGAGGATTTTCATGGATACCTCGTATTGGCTATTCTACAACTATTTCAGCCTGTTGGCATGGCTTGATCCCGCCCCAGAAGTTGCCTTTCGGGCTCGGACTCGTCTTGAAATCGAAATCCGCCTTCAGCCGGTGGTATGATAGGCGGACATTATCACCCATAGCAAGAGGTTTCCATGTTTCGGTTTTTCAAGAAGCGCGAGGAAGTATTCCACAAACTCATTCAGGAGCAGGCTTCGACCACCTACGAGGGGTTGAAACTGCTGGTCAAATATCTCGAGACCCAGGCTCCGGAGATCGCAGAACAGCTTGCCCTCAAGGAGAAAGAGGCGGATGAGACCCGCCGCATCCTGATCGACGAGTTGAACCGTACTTTCGTCACACCCTTCGATCGCGAAGACATCTTTGCCCTCTCGCGTTCGATTGACGATGTGATCGACTACGCCGACAGCACCGTCAGCGAGATGTCGATCCTCAACGTTGCACCAACGCCGTATATGACGCGGATGGCTTCCTTGCTGAAAGATGCGGCATACGAGATTCACCAGGCGGTGCTGCGCCTCCAGAAAAATCCAGCCGTTGCCATCGACCATGCCCAGCGAGCCAAGGCTCTCGAAAACCGCGTGGAGGGCGTATACCGCGAAGCCGTCGCGGACCTGTTCAAGGGTCCTGAAGACGTGCATCATGTGGTGGAGATGCTGAAAATGCGCGAGGTATACCGTCATCTTTCCAACGCGGCGGATCGCGGTGATGAAGCGGGGAATATCATTGCCGATATTGTGGTGAAGAAAACCTAGCCTGCTCCAGGCGGCGTCCCCGCCGCCGAGGACGGCGGCTTGAGCAGTAATGACCAACGAACTCATCATCGTCATCGCCCTCGCGCTTGTGTTTGATTTCCTGAACGGCATGCGCGACGCGGCGAACATTGTCGCCACCATGATCTCCTCACGGGCGTTCGGTTCGCGCACGGCGCTGGGGATCGCGGGCATCGCTGAGTTCCTAGGTCCGTTTTTATTCGGCAGTGTGGTGGCTAAGACCATCGGCGACGGGCTGGTTGATTCAGCAACGCTGACCCTGACCGTGATTGCCTCCGCGCTGGTTGGGGCGATTGTGTGGAATTTGGTCACCTGGTTCTTCGGCATCCCGGGCAGTTCTTCACACGCATTGATCGGCGGCATGGTCGGCGCAGTGATCTATGGCGCGGGGATGGGCGCCATCAAAATCAGCGGGTTATATAAAGTATTGATTGCCCTGTTCGCCTCCCCGTTAATCGGATTTGTGTTCGGGTTTGTAATCACGCGCATCATCTATTTCCTTGTGCGCGGCGCCTCGCCGCGGGTCAATGACTTCTTCAAGAACGGTCAATTGTTTACCGCCGTGGCGCTGGCGCTCAGCCACGGCACGAACGACGCGCAAAAAACGATGGGGATCATCGCCCTCAGCCTCGTGATTGGCGGCGCGCTGCCGTCGTTTCAAATTCCATTTTGGGTGGTAGTCGCCAGCGCGGGAGCGATCGCGATTGGTACGAGCCTCGGCGGATGGAGGTTGATCCGTACACTGGGAGGAAAATTTTTCAAGATACGTCCGCTCCATGGGTTTTCGACTCAACTCACATCGGGCGTGGTGATCTTCGGCGCGTCGTTTCTGGGTGTGCCGGTGAGTACCACGCAAATTGTCAGTTCGGCGATCATCGGCGTCGGGTCGGCGGAGCGGATGAGCAAGGTGCGCTGGAGTGTGGCGGGGGACATCCTCATCGCATGGCTGATCACCATCCCGGCCAGCGCGTTGATTGCCGCGGGATTCCATTGGTTGATCAACGCCTTGGCAGTATAATCGTCGAAACCAGTCAGCCGGCAGTGGTGTTAAATTATAGCCACAGAGATCGCAGGAAAAAAGAGAATTACCCAGTCTGCTCCATGGTAACGAGGATATTTTCAGCCCGCCGGATTCGCTCACAAGTCAGATTGATCTTTCAAGGAGACGATCGTGACGAAACTTTTTTTTGCCACTGACATTCACGGTTCGGATATTTGCTGGAGCAAGTTTCTAAATGCGGGGAAGTTTTACGAAGCCGACGTGTTGATCCTCGGCGGCGATATGACCGGCAAGGCGGTTGTGCCGTTTGTACATCAGGGCGGGAAGAATTACAAGGTCACATTACTCGAACAGGAGTTTCAACTCACAAACGAAGATGAACTCGCCGATATGCACAAGCGCGTGCGAAGCCGCGGCTATTATCCATATCTCACCACGCCGGACGAGATTGCCGAGTTGGATAAAAACCCTGATCGCGTGAGCGAAATCTTTTTGCAGGAAGTGCTCAAAGTCGTACAACAGTGGATGGATCTGGCGGATAAAAAACTGGACGGCACCGGGATGAAGGTGTACTGCTGCCCGGGCAACGACGATATGGACGAGGTGGACGAGATCGTTCGCGCGTCCTGCCACGTGATCCACTCCGAGGGGCAGGTAACCCCTCTCGACGATACCCACGAAATGATCGCCTCAGGCTGGTCGAACCAGACGCCCTGGGACACGCACCGCGAGGAGGACGAGGATCAACTCCGGGCGAGGTATGAGGCGATGATCTCCCGGCTCAAGGATCCGCGCAACGCAGTATTCAACGTCCATGTGCCACCTCATAAATCCGGCTTGGACGAGGCACCTGAACTGGACAAGGATCTTCGCCCCGTACTGGCGGGGCAGTCGCTCAAACCGGTTGGCTCGACAGCGTTGCGTTCGGTGATCGAACAATACAAGCCGCTGCTGGGTCTGCATGGGCACATCCACGAGGGGCGCGGCTCGACTCGCATCGGCACTACGCTGTGCATCAACCCCGGTTCGATGTACGAGCAGGGGACTCTTCTGGGGGCAATCGTGAAACTTGGGAGGAACAAAATCGAAAATTACGTGCTGACTTCAGGATAACCCCACAGGCATTTTCGGGTTGTTAATAATGATGTGTCACTCTGAGGGAGTGGCGCCGAGGCGCCGCGACCGAAGAGTCTCATGTATAGTAACAGAGATGCTTCGCTCCGCTCAGCATGACACATTCTGAGAAGAGCCATTAACCAACAGAGGAGAAATGTTATGAGCAACCTGTTTGTCCGTAAGGCGACCGGCATGGTGCGTTCGTGGTCGGTCATGGACGCGTTCGTCTACGCGTTCTTTTCGATTAATCTCGTCACCTTGGGGTTGTACAGTTTCAGCCAGATGTATTACTTCGAAGGCGGGATGATCAACGCGTTGATCGTCAGCGCGATATTCATCTTCTTCGAAGTGATCGTCTACGCCTCCCTGATCGCGGTCATGCCGCGCTCAGGCGGCGATTATGTCTGGCAGAGTCGCATACTCGGCGGCGCGGTGGGTTTCATCCTGGCGGTCACGGGCTGGTGGTTCATTTTGTGGTTGTGGGTGCCGTTGTACGGAGACATGTTCCGCCATATCGTGCTGGTTCCGATCCTGGGCGTGCTCGGCGCGAAGGACACCGCTCTGTGGTTCGCGGGTACGCAATACGGTGCGTTCACTGCATCCCTGACGACACTGGCCATCGTCAGCCTCTTCATTGCGCTCGGCATGAAGACCTATGCGCGCATTCAGAAGATTTCATTCTATGGAGGCATGATCGGCTTGTTGATCGTAATCGTGTTGCTGTTGACCGGCTCTCCAGAGGCATTCAAGTCTGGTTTGGAGGCGAATGCGGTTGCAATGTTCGATGCGCAACCCGGCGTATACGATGCAACAGTGGCACTTGGCACGAACGCAGGCGCCATCACTCCATTGGCGGGAGGCGGATTAAGTTTGGCGGTTTTCCTGGTCCTTCCATACATCGTCTTCTTCAACTTGTGGCCGAACTGGGGCGCTACATTGTATGGTGAAGTGCGCGGCGCGACCGATTTCAAACGCAACGTCTCGGGCATGGGCTGGGCGCTCGCGGCAACCACCGTGCTGGGCATTATCCTGCTTTATGCGATTAGCAGGACGATCGGCTGGGAATTTTACGAACAGGCTGGCGGCGCATGGTGGAGCTACCTCTGGGGATTCTCCACCGATGCGCCTGCGTTGCCTGTCTGGCCTTATCCCGCGTTGTTAGCCGCGTTCCTCACCCAGAGCAAATTGCTGCAGCTCGTTGTGGTCGTGCTGATGAGCTTGTGGTGGTTTGGGTGGAGCGGGACCGTGTTCCTCTCCTCGACGCGCGTGATCTTCGCCGCAGCGTTTGACCGCCTGCTCCCTGAAAGGGTCGCGGATGTGGACCCGCGCACGGGTACACCGGTCAACGCGTTGTTGTTGATGTTGGTGCCATCAATACTAATCGCCGCACTGTATAACTTTAATGTACAGATACCGATGCCCGGATTTCTTGTGGAAACTCTGGGATTCCCCGCTGTTACCGGATTTGCATCGCTTACATTATGCTCGACGCTTGTGATTGCAGTGACATATCTGGGTACGACCATATCGGCAATCATTCTGCCCTATGTCAAGCCAGATTTGTATAACGCTTCTCCCATTGCCCAGTATAGAGTGCTCGGGATTCCGTTGATAAGTGTTGCTGGGGTGATTTTTGGCGGTTTCCTAGTATTCCT
>DATKAU010000297.1:0-2384 GCA_035514655.1 Anaerolineales bacterium | reverse complement strand
CTGCGCTCGGTGAAGAATCGCTTCGGTGCAACATCCGAAGTCGGCGTGTTCGAAATGCGCGAAGGCGGACTGATCGAAGTAACGAATCCATCGGAAGCGTTCCTCGCCGAAAGAATGATCAACGCGGCGGGCTCCGCCATTGCCGTGACCATGGAAGGCACGCGCCCGATTTTAGTCGAAGTGCAAGGATTAACCTCCCCCACGCAATTTGGCAATGCCCGCCGCACGGCAAACGGCGTGGACTTCAACCGTCTCTTGTTGATCTCGGCTGTGTTGACGCGCCGTGTGGGCTTGAAACTTGCCGAGCAGGATGTGTTCGTCAACGTGGTGGGCGGCATCCAGATCGATGAGCCCGCCGCTGACCTCGCCATCGCCGCGGCGATCGCCTCCTCGTGGAAGGATGTCTCCGTCAAGGCGGACGCGGTGCTGATCGGCGAGATCGGTCTGGCAGGCGAACTACGCATGCCCGGGCAGATGCCGGCACGGCTGCGCGAGGCGCAAAAACTCGGCTTCAAGACCGCCATTGTGCCGAAGGCGATCCGCAAAAGCGAAGGATACCCGAAAGGGATCGAGATCGTCGAGGTGCGATCCCTGGATCAAGCACTGAATGCCGCGTTGGGGACTTCAAAGGAAAAGTCCAAGGCTCCGCCTCACATGGCATGATGTCTTGGGTTGGCTAAATGTTTTGGGGAAACAGAATCAGGTTCGAGATTGGAGAGAAGCGTTATGATCCATCCCAGCAGACCTCTTGACTCTCACCTCGCCTGAGGGTGTATAAGGCAATCATCCGTGCGCACGGAGAAAACGTATGATCAAAATTGGTGACTTTGCACGCCTCAGCCAGGTTTCGGTGGTGACGCTGCGTTATTACGATGAAGCCGACCTGCTTAAACCTGTGAAGGTGGATCCCTTTACCGGCTATCGCTTCTATTCCGCCGATCAGCTGCCGCGACTCAATCGTATCCTTGCATTGAAGGATCTGGGCTTTTCACTGGAGCAGATCAAGATCATGCTTGCTGATAGTCTTAGCAATGATCAATTACGCGGCATGTTGACCCTGCAACGGAACGAAGTGGAAAAGCGGCTCGGTGATGAGCAGGAACGCCTGCGACGCATCGAATCCAGGCTGAGGCAAATTGAAATGGAGAATAAAATGTCAAACTATGATGTGGTGATCAAAACGATCCCTGCCATGCTGGTGGCGTCACGGCGGGTGAACATTCCGACCAACGATCAGGTGCCGCAAATCCTGGGTCCCGCGTTCGATGAAGCTTACGCTTATATCCGTAAGCAAGGCGCGAAGGATACTGGTCCTTGCCTAGCCTTGTGGCACAGCCCTGCTGATGTGTATGAAAATGAGGATGCGGAGGCAGTTGTACCGATTGACCGTCTGCTGGAAGGAACAAATCGGGTAAAGGTGTACCAGCTCCCGGCACTGGAAGTGGCAGCGGTCGTCCATCAGGGCGTTTTCGAAGACTTTACACAAGGTCATGCCGCATTACTGGAATGGATTGACGCGAATGGGTACAAGATCGTAGGTCCGTATCGCGAGGTGTACATCCAGCATGATAAGAAGCGACTCACGGATACGACCACTGAGATCCAGTTCCCGGTCGAGAAAGCCTGAGCCATCCCGTAATCGAAAATTTGCATTCAGGAAAACGCACTCCCTGCGGAGTGCGTTTTCTTTTCGCCTGACATCCAAACCCTTCTGAGGAGGGGTTTTATTGTGCAACCCATATCAATCTGCTCCGTATGCATTGTAGAAGGAGATATTCGATGAACGATAAATTTATTTCAGGAATTCTTGTACTTGCCCTGGGGAGCATGGCGTGCGGGTTCAGCGTGGACCTGCCCACGCAGAGGGAGGCGGGGCCGGATGTGGAGGAAACCATTTCGGTGGAGGTCCCGGATTCGGATGAGACACGGTTGAGCCTGTCGTTCGGCGCGGGCGAGTTGAAACTGTCCTCTGGCTCGAAAAACCTTGTGGATGGAACCGCACTGTACAACGTTGCAGACTTCAAACCGGAAATCATCGAAGACGGCGCGGACATCACGATCAAACAGGGAGATTTCGATGGTATTCCCCTATTCGATAATATGAAGAACTTATGGGATTTGCAGTTGGGCAAAGCGCCCATGGATCTTGTGATTGAGGCTGGCGCGTACGAAGGCACGCTGGATCTAGGCGGTCTTTCGCTGAAGAGCCTGACCGTCAACGACGGCGCGGCAGATGTGGAACTTTCGTTCACCCAGCCGAACCTCGTGGAGATGTCGCAGTTCACCTACACCACCGGCGCATCAGAAGTGAAAATGGAGGGGCTCGCCAACGCCAACTTCAAGACCTTCGTGTTCAACGGTGGCGCGGGCGATTACACGCTCGA
>DATKAU010000296.1:0-7411 GCA_035514655.1 Anaerolineales bacterium | reverse complement strand
AGCCATCGGTTCGTTCCTGCTCGTGACCGGGTTTTACATGTTCGGGATTTACACCGCTTATTACACGTATTGTGGATATGGCGCGTATGCGGGAGGGAAGTGCCTCCTGCCTGTGTACAAAAACCTCGAGAAAGAGGAAGCGCCGGAGATCACGATTCAGGCGGATGCGCCTGTCATACAGTCGTTTACCAACTGGTGCGGGAGATTGGAATCAGTACTGGTTTTCGTAAAATCCCTGCCCGACGATCCTGCGGGAAGTCTCAGGTTTTCGCTTCTCGACGATACGCAGCAAACCCTGGCGAGCCGCGATTTTCCGATCAAGGATATCGGCACGCGGGAATACCTGGAACTCCCGGTAGTCACCCCGCCCGGTTCAAGAGACGGAACGTACGTGATCCGGCTGGAAGCCGTTGGTCTCGCCTCGCCCTTTGAAGAGATCATCGTTTCCGGCACGCGTTCGGATAATTATCCCGGCCAGTTGTCGGTAAATGGGATCGAAAAAAACTACGACCTGTTGATTCGCTATCTCTGTACAGGCCCATAGAGAAGAGTCCAATATGTTCAGTGATTACGGAAAAGAACTGTTGAAGAGCGGGATCATCGAAGCGAAGGCGGGCAACCGCGAAAGTGCGCGCCGCTATCTCGACCGCGCCGCTTACATGAGCCGTGATCACGACGTGCTCGCAGAGGCGTGGTTCTGGATGAGCCAGGTGGTGGATGATGCTGCCGAAAAACGCAAGGCGTTGGAGAACTGCCTCGCGCACGATCTGCAGCATGCGCGGGCGCGCAGGGCGCTGGCGATCCTCGACGGCAAACTCAAAGCGGACGAGATCGTCGACCCCGATCGCCTGCCTCTCCCGCCTGAGGGACTCCGCGCGGCGGATGCGCAGCGGTTCATGTGCCCGAAATGCGGCGGGCGGATGTCGTTTTCTCCCGACGGTGGATCGTTGACGTGCGAGTATTGTTCGCGCCACCAGCGCTTTGCCGCCCAGCCCGGCTCCGCGGATGAGAAGGATTTTCTCATCGCCATGGCAACCGCGCGCGGACACGGCAAGCCGCTCAACCAGCAGGTCTTTCACTGCGAGGGGTGCGGATGCGAGTTCATCCTGCCGCCGAACCAGATCTCATCCACGTGTGTGTATTGCGATTCGCCGCACGTGGTGAACTGGGAATCGGAAGAGCAGCTGCTCGCGCCGGACGGCATCATCCCGCACGTGTTCGATCAACAGCATGCAATCAAGCATTTGATGGCATGGGTGGAGGGGAACAGGATCAAACCCGAAAGGCAGATTGACTCCCCGCGCGGGTTGTACCTTCCCCTATGGACATTCGACATCGGCGGCGGAATCGATTACACGGGTGAAGTGTATGAGAATGAGTACGAGCTGCTCGGCGGATCCTCGGGCGAAAGTAAGGTCCAGCGCATCTCAGATCATTACCCGGTGCTGATGGACGACATGAAGATTCCTGCCTCTCGAAGAACCTCCGCGCCTTTTTTGCGCCTGATCTCCACCTTCGATATGAAGGCTGTCAGACCCTATGACCCGCGCTACCTGGCGGACTGGCCCGCCGAAGTCTATGACGTCCCGCTCGCAGAAGCCTCGCTCGATGCGCGCAGTTTTGCCTATTCTCATTTCAAGGACAATCTCCCGCATCTGCTGGGCAGCATGAAGCTGGTCCATACTTCGTCTGCCAAGCTTGCGGTCCAATCGTTCAAGCTTGTCCTCCTGCCTGTGTGGATGACCGAAATCCCCTACGCAGGGAGGGAGCATCTCATCCTGATCAACGGGCAGAATGGCAGGGTGGAAGGTGAGATGCCCGAAGCATCGAGCCCGGGTAATCAACCTCAAAAGTCCGGCGGGTTGATGGAGTGGCTGGGGGATTTACTGGAGAATTGAGCCTCACTCTCCGAATTGCGTTCCTGTTTCCCCTTGTATTGCCTTCAACATGTTATCCGGGTTGGTGATCAGGGCTCTCTTCCCTCCGCGCTCGAGGAAGTGAAGTATCGCCTTGATCTTCGGCTCCATGCTCCCCTTGCCAAACTGGCCATCCGCCAGATAGTTCCTCGCCTCTTCCACGGTGAGTTTATCCAGCCACTGCACATCCGGCTTGTTGAAGTTGATGGCGACCTTTTCGACCTCCGTGGAGATCAGGAACATATCGGCATCGATGCTGGAGGCAAACAAGGCGGAGGCAAGGTCCTTGTCGATTACCGCTTCGACTCCTTCGATCTCGCCTTTATCGTTTTCAACGACGGGGATGCCGCCGCCTCCGACGCCGACGACCGTGAAGCCTGCCCCGACCAGCGACATGATCGCGTCCTGTTGGAGGATGCGCACCGGCTGGGGCGAGGCGACGACGCGCCTCCAGCCGCGCCCCGCGTCCTCCATCACCGACCAGCCGTCGGCGTCGCGGTGGTGGAGCGCGGTCTTTTCATCCATGAACGATCCGATGGGTTTGCTGGGATTCTTGAAGGCGGGGTCATTCCTGTCCACAAGCGTCTCTGTGACGACCGTCGCGGCCTGGTTCGGCATCCCGCGTTTCTTGAATTCGTTTTGCAGGGCGGTCTGGAACATGTAGCCGATGGAGCCCTGGGTATTCGAGCCCGCGTAATCCAGCGGAATGCTGTGCACTTCCTTTGTGGATAATTCCGAACGCCTCAGGATAAACCCGACCTGGGGTCCATTGCCGTGGGTGAGAATAACGTTCCACCCGTGCTGGATCATGTCCACGATGTAGGGCATGGTCAGGCAGACCGCCGCGTATTGATCGGACAGGGACTCTTTGCCTTTCTCACGAACCAATGCGTTGCCGCCCACCGCCACTACTGCCACTTTGCGTTTTTCGGTCATTGAGATTCTCCTATAAAAATGTAACCGTCATTGCGAGGAGTGGCGCATCGCGCCACGACGAAGCAATCTCCTGTTCGATGAGGAGATTGCTTCGTCACTGCTGCGCAGTTCCTCGCAATGACAGGATTGCCTGTTGGAAGCATGCCAACGGCGCGCGCGTGATGCCCGCGCCCACCTGCCCTATGCCCGCCTCCTTGTGTGCGATGCCGGTGTTGATGACGGGCGCGATACCCGTATCCACCACCTTGCGCGCGTCGATGCCAGCAGGGGAGGCATCGAAGTTCAGGGGAGGCAGGGTGAAACCGCCATTGACTCCCATCGTGATGTGATACATCTCGCGCGTGTAGGCGATCGCGTCCTGCGGCGTGCCGCCCACGAACTGCACGATGGCGGGCGCGGCGCCCATGGCGAATCCACCGATGCCTGCCGTCTCGGTAATGGCGCTGTCGCCAAGATCGGGCGCGGCGTCGGCCTGGGAATAGCCCGGGAAAAACAGACCATCCACCATCGGCGCGGGAGCCGTGAACCATCGATCCCCCGTTCCGCTCACGCGGATGCCGAACTCCACGCCGTTGCGCGCCATCGCTGTGACGAGCGTGCTGTGCTCCACACCGTGCGCCGCCTCGAGCATGGCTTTACAACATGCCATCGAAATGTTCAGAAAGAAATGATCGTTGCCGGCGATGAATTCGAGCACGCGTGCCATGTCGCTTTGCGGCAGATCGGTCTTGAGCAGGGCCGGGGTGAGTCGCTTGAACAATAGCGACGAAGCCGCCGCATTGCGGTTGTGGCACTCGTCACCCATGTGCAGTGCCTGCGCAATGATGGGGCGCAACTCGATCCCGCCCAACTGCCGGACTGCAGCGTTCATCGCGGGACCCAAAACGTCACCCATCCATTTGAGCCTCTCCAGCACCGAGGCGTCGTTCGCGCCGAACCGCAGGACCTTGCCCAATCCCTCGTTCATGTTGCTGAACGACAGGTTGCCGCGGTCCTGGTTTTTTACCACCCACACGGGCATGGACGGGCTGATCACTCCTGACATCGGTCCCACCGCGCCGAAGTGATGGCACGGCGCGAAGGTGACCGCGCCGCTCGATGCAAGTCCGCGCGCCTCAAGCTGGTTCCCAGCCCAGCCCTCGAACAGGATCGCGCCGATGATCGCGCCCTGCATCGGTCCGCACATGCGCTTCCATTCAATCGGGGGTCCCGCGTGAAGCAAGGTCCGTTCGCCCAGGTTCGGAATGGCATGTCGCGCCGAATCGACACCCGTCAGGATCGGCTGCGCAGATAAGAACCGTTCGTAGGCTGTCCTGTTCGCGGCTTCGACATCCGGATCATTAACCAGCATGGCAAGCTTCAAACCCGTCTCGCGGTTCCCCGCGGCGGGCGGACGCCAATCCAGTTGCAGGGATTTTCCGCCCGTTTGCTGGATCGAATCGGCAAAGGAGGACAGCCCGACATTGATGACCTGTAAATCCTGTTCGAAAAGTTTGTTGACCATGAAGACTCCAAAAATATCCACGTAGGGGCGGCGTCCTGCCGCCCGAGCCGGGGCGAGAGGACCTCGCCCCTACGTTACAACACAATCGCCGCCGCCAGCCGCGCGGCTTGTGCATTGCTCTCCGTCAGGATCACGCCGGCCTCGCGCAGCCTCGCCTCCTGCCGCGACAAATTCTGCGGGTCTGCTTCCGTGCCGCACACCGAGCCGACGAAGAGGATGTTTCGTTTTGCCTTCGCAGCAATCCTCTGTGCCCCTTGAATGGCTGGCACGAGTTCGCCGGCGGGATCCATGTTCGAGCCGTAGCCGAGTACGATATCCAGCAGGATGACCGCGGTTTCGGGGTCTTTGGCTTCCTGAAGGATGCGTTCATTCCGCAGGCGGAAGTCGATCATCGGGTGCGGGCGTCCCTGCGTGAACAGGTCGTCGCCTAGATCGATCACCGTGTGTTCCAGCGACTTCCACACGTTGGGGATCTTCTCCTCCTTTTTGATCGGCGTATTGGAATACACCCTAGCCAGCGCCTCACTCAGCAGGAGAACGGTCTCGTAGCAGAACGTCCCGCCGCTGAACAAACCGCGGATGTATTTCTGGTTTTTCTTCAGTTTCTTTTGCGCGGGTTTCACCAGCGACTTGTATCTGGCAGGCAGGGCATTGGAAACCTTTTTCATGGCCTTGCCCTTCGACAAAAGCACTGCCGCAGTCGCCGCATCTTCAAGAGTATGAACGCCTGCGATCAAACCAGCTGACAGGCTTTTCGAGGATGCACCAATAAAATCCACAACGACAGGCTTGCCGCTTTGCGCGGCTTTCTCCAAAACTTTTTTCATCACATCCGGAGATGGCGGTTTGGAGACCAGAAGGATCACTTTCGTCGCCCTGTCTTTGGTCAACGCATCGATGCCCTGCAGCATGGTAATGCCGCCCACTTCACTCTTCAGATCGTGCCCGCCCGTCCCGATGGCTTGCGAGATGCCGGCGCCGAAACGATCGATCAGGCTCGTCACTTGTTGCAAGCCCGTTCCCGATGCTGCAACCACGCCGATGTCGCCGCGCCGTACCACGTTGGCAAACCCCAACGGAATGCCGTTGATGATCGCCGTGCCGCAATCGGGTCCCATCACCAGCAGGCCGTGGTCGCGCGCATAGTGCTTGAGCGGGATCTCCTCCTCCATGCTGACGTTGTCGCTGAACATCATCACGTGCAGGCCGAGCTGCAATGCCTTACGTGCCTCCGCCGCGGCATATTCGCCGGGCGTGGATATCAACACGAAATTGGCAGACGGCATGGACTCGAGTCCCATTTCGATGCTTCTCGGCGGCACGCGTCGGACTCCGCCCTCTCCTGCATCCGCCGATTTTTGTTTGAGCATCGCCTCCGCTGAATCCAGCGCCGCGCCCGTGGACGCCTCGTCCCGTCCTTCGACGACGATCAACAGATCGTTCGGGCTGGGTGGGACGGTGCCGGCGAGAAGACCCGCCTCCACCAACAGGCTGATATTGTTCTCCGTTGCCATCACCGCCGAGGCTTGTTTGATCCCCTCCAGCACGCGCAGTTTTTCAGAGAACTGCATCAGCGATACCGAGTCGCGGTAGAGATTTTTGATCATGCGTTGCGAAGTTGTCATGCTCCATCCTGATTCCCCCTCTCCCTTTGGGACGTGTGCCCGAAAGGGTAGAGGGTTGGGGTGAGGGCTGTCTTCGAAATGATCCCGCCGCCATCCTCGGCGGCGAGGACGCCGCCTAGAGCAGAATTCCAGACACACAGCCCGATCAACAGACCCGTGACCGAATCCATGCCGGAGGAATGTCCCACGCGCATGGCGGTTTGTGCTGCTTCTTCAACCTCGTCGCCCGCTGTAATGGATTCAACCAGGTGCGAGAGGCTGCTGGAAAATTGTCCCTGCGCGGCGTGGAAAATATAGGTGCGGCTGATCTCGCTGGTCTGTCTGGCACGTTGTACGAGTTCAGCGCCGAATGAACGGATGAATAATGATTGCCTTTGATCTTGTCCAGCCGTGCTCCACAAGCCGGCGAGGAACCCGATCAGGATGTCGTCCCCCGAAGGGGTGACGCCCGGTCCGAGTCCGATCATTTTTTCGGCGGCGCGGATCGCGTTGTCCGTGTCGAACTGTTCAGTCGAAGCAACCAGCCCCATGACAGGCTTGCTCATGCGCCTACTTAATGATGACCCGGTGTTGATTTGAAATAAATCGTCGGCGAGGATGTCAGTCTTCCTGAGTCCCTGCTGCAGGTTGAGCAATTCCCAGGCGATTGACCAGGCTTTCTGCACAGGGGGCGATCCCATATCCGCGCCGAGTTCGGGGATGGGGCACTTCCAAATGGGGGCGCCGCGCAGGTCCACGGTCAGGGGGGAGGACTCGAAGCGCAGGATCCCGCCCCTCGAAGCCGCGTGCAGGTCGACGATCAGGGACTGAAGCGGGAAGTTCTTGTCCGTGACGCGAATCCCCTGCGGCAATTCATACGATTCCGAGATCAGCAGGGTGATCAGCCGGTCTTCGCCTGCCAGCCGCAAATTGACCGCCGACTCAAAGACGGATTGGATCACCGCGTCGAAGTTTTCGCGCGGGACGGCTTCCCCTATGGAGGCGGCGTGGAGTTGCATATCGTTATCGAATGTAGTAATGACTTCAGTCGTTCAGGTCTGACAATTAAAGTTCGACTAAAGTCGCAACTACGAGCAGGGAAGAATACAGCCTGAGGCGGAAAACCCCAGGCTGTATTGTCAGGTTGCCGGGATCAGTCTTCCAGTTGCGGGGCGGGGTCGTTTTTGGTGTAGTTCATCATGACGACGAACAAAACCGCCATGGCAAGATAACCCACGACCGGTCCCCACGTGGCGTTGAAGGACGGGTCGTTGAAATTGAACGGACCGCTGGGGAAGAAGCGCAATTGGGTGCTGTGGATGAAACCCACCCATGCGCACGCCGCGCCGAAGAGGGTGTAGCCGATGGCGCCCTTCCAGTTGCGGTCGATCACGAACGCCACGATCGCGCCGAGGATCATGCCGACGAGGATCGAGCCGGCGCCGAGCACG
>DATKAU010000295.1:0-4645 GCA_035514655.1 Anaerolineales bacterium | reverse complement strand
AGCATGATGAACGCGCTGGCTCGGTAATTGGCTTCGCAATGCACGTGGATCTTTTTATCCCGGTGGGCGTCCATTGCGTCCATGAATTGGGTCAAAGAGGACGCGTCCGGCGCGCCCCATGGGATCGGGATGTTGATATATTCCATACTCAATGACTGCACGAGTTCGTCTTCATTAGATATGGCGTTGGAAACATCGTGCGGCGCAAGATTGATGACCAGATCCACGCCCGACTGTGCTGCCGATTTCATTTGTTCGGCGGTGGGCATGCCGCTGCTGGATAGTTTGTCGTGATATGACAGGTAGTTGTAAATGTCGTTCATTTCACCTGAACGATCTTTCCGCCGGTCATCTTTTGTAAATCCTCCGTCTTCAACTCAAAGATGGCGTTCGGCGTACCAGCCGCCGCCCAAATGGTTTGATATTGCAGGAAGTCCTCGTCGAGATAGGTCTCCATGGGCTGCGCGTGACCGACGGGGGGCACGCCTCCGATCGCGAAGCCGGTTACTGTTCGCACGAAATTGGCGTCTGCCCGCCCGATGCTTTCTCCCGCGTATTCGCTGATGCGTTTCTCATCCACGCGGTTCGCGCCGCTGGTAAGAACAAGGATCGGCTTGCCTGAGAGGCTGCCTTTGAAGATCAACGATTTCACGATCTGACCGAGTTCACACCCCGCGCGATCGGCGGCTTCCTGCGCGGTACGCGTGGATTCGGCGTGTTCGATCACTGTGTAGTTGTACCCAAGCGATATGAGCAGGTCTTGAATTTTTTGTGCGGAAGAGGAGATGGTTGATGACATTCCCCGATTATATACGGATTGTCATTGCAAGGAGCCGCGTAGCGGCGACGTGGCATGGCTATTGCAAAGTCGAGGATCTTCAACGCGAAAGCCGCGAACGCAGCGAATTGCGCGAAAAATTCGGGAAAATTCGCGTCTTTCGCTCTTTCCGCGAAATTAGCGTCCCAAAACGACACGCCTGTCAAGCTACTTTGCTACAGCCATACGACGTGGC
Source organism: Anaerolineales bacterium (assembly GCA_035514655.1). Taxonomy (GTDB): domain Bacteria; phylum Chloroflexota; class Anaerolineae; order Anaerolineales; family Villigracilaceae; genus Defluviilinea. Next base: position 3,632 of record DATKAU010000295.1, on the reverse strand, counting down.
AATCTCCCTCCTACGATCCGAGATCATTTGCGCTGATATTTTATCTGCCACAGTATGCGCCACGTCACACCGCCGTCGTCAGAGCGTTCCCAATTCCAGTCGAATTGATTCGCTTCGAGGTTGTACCAGACCATGCGCTGTTCGCAAGCTTCACCCCGGACGATTGCATCGCGGCTAAGGATCATTTTTCCCTCCTCAAACATGCCGGTGAAATCGAGATACGAACCAGAGTTGTCCACCCAGGTTTGGCACCAGAGGCTGCGTTCCAGATCGTACACGGAGAAGCTGATCCCTTTGAGGTCTGGCGCAGTGAAATTCTCCTGAATGACCTTGCCATCCATGATGTAGTGGACGTGGTTGGCGCCTTTGCCGTCTTCGCCCCACGTGCAGTCCCATTCGCCGAGCCAGAAATCGAATTGATTTTCAGGGTTGGTGCTCATAAACCTCCACATGTTGAAATGATTTATAATTAATCCACCACAAACTTGATTGTCGTCACTGCGTATTCATGTGCTGTCAAAATTTATCACGTTATTCACCTCTGCACATCCTCCCTGGGGAGTATTTGTAAACCATGCCTGTGTTCAAAATTGCAATTGCCTTATTTGTAAGCCTGCTCCCTCTGAACTTACTGCGCGTGTTTGGCTATCGGTTCCTGCTGGGATTTCGCCTTGACGCTTCGCATATCGGTTTCGGAACAGTGCTTGCCGTGGATGAGGCAGTCATCAAAAACGCAAAAATCGGCTTTTTCAACCTGTTCATCGGACCGATGAAAGTCAACATTGACGCAGGCGCCTCGATCGGCAACCGCAACACTTTTTCATGCGGTTACTGGGTTTTGCAGGAACAATACAAAAATTCAAACTACACGCGCACATTGAAGATCGGCGCGGACGCGTTGATCACGTCGAGTCATTATTTTGACGCGGCAGGGACGTTTAAATTGGGAGCTCGCTCCTGGATCGCCGGCATCGGCTCGCAATTCTGGACTCATGGCACAGGCGTTCGAGAGCGGGATGTTGAAATTGGAAGCGATTGTTATCTCGGGAGCGCTGTCCGATTTGCGCCGGGATCAAAACTTGGAAACAATGTGCTCCTCGCGATGGGCAGCGTGGTCAGTGGGGTGGTGGAAGCCGACAATGCGCTCGTTGGAGGGGTCCCTGCGAAGGTGTTGAAGGAAAATTACGACTGGAAAACAAGGCATGCGTGATCAGGAACGAAAAATCTACCAGACCGACGGGGATCGATACGAAGCCTTGATTGCACGCGAAGATTACATTGGGAACATCCCGCGCGCGATTGACGAAATCGTCAATGTGGATGGGCTGGATGTGTTCGATCTTGGCGCGGGGACCGGTCGCCTCGCTGTGTTGCTTGCGCCGCGGGTCAAATCACTCCGCGCGTTCGATATTTCTGCCGAGATGCTCCGCGTATGCCGTGAGAGATTGGCTGTGAGCAGACTATCCAACTGGCAGTTGGATGTTGCCGATCACAGACAGCTGCCCGTCGAAGACCATTCCGCAGATCTGGTTATCTCCGGCTGGAGCATCAGTTATCTCGCCGTGTGGAACGACGAGATGAGCACAAGAGAATTGGATGTGTGGTTCGAGGAAATGAAACGCGTCCTGCGAAAGGGTGGGATGATCGTCCTGCTCGAGTCGCTGGGCACGGGCAACGAGGGACCGATCCGGCTGGAGCATGTTGAATCCACGTATCAATGGCTGGAAGCGAACGGATTCCAGCATACATGGATCAGAACCGATTACCAGTTTGAGTCGCTGGAGGAGGCAGTCGAGTTGGCAGGATTTTTCTTCGGCGAGCAAATGGCTGATCGGGTGAGAGAGAAGCGGCTCGTCATCCTGCCTGAGTGCACCGGGGTGTGGTGGAGGAGAATCGCTGATTAAGTATCGACGGGAAGGGTGGTCAACGGCATAGACTGTTTGGATCGAGCGCGGTTGTATTCATCCACAACATAACGGTAATCGGCCGAGCCATATCTGCCGAAGATTTCGGCAAACACATTCGGCAGTTTGCGATAGGGTGTCAGAGCCAGTTCCTTGAGAAGGATATCGATGTATTGTTGAAACCGCGTGTTTACTGCAATTGCGCGCGAGGGTTCAAACTGGATGTGCGTCCGCTTCCATTCGCGGACACGCTCGATGCTTGCCTCCATTTCGTCAATGGCCGGGAGGCGGATCTCGCCTCGAAGGTAAGCGCATAGCCACAGTGTTCCCACTTCGACTGCCGGGATATGCATGAAGCAGTGATTGAAGCCGGCAAACCCGATGCGCGGGATGCGCGGATGAATCAGGTGGCGGTATAACTGTGGACCATCCTGTTCATTTTCGAGTATTTGTCTGTATTTCTCAGGAAGAAACGTGAAGGCGGGAGTCTTTGAACCCAGACTCAACACTACCAGATCGCATGGAATTTCAAGCCCATTGCCCAGTTGAATGCCATCACGCGTGAACCCTGCCAGTTCGGATTGATGCGGATGGATCTTCCCGTCCGCAACGTGCGGATAATAGTCCTCGGGAGCGAGCGCTCCGGCGGAGCGCAGGTCTGGCAGAAATTTATGTTTGGGGATCACTGCGCTCAAGCGTTCCTTCGCGGCTTGATCCTTTTTCCTGCCCAGTCTTACGATCTGCCATTTGAAAACCGCGGCGATCATATCCCAAAATTTTTCGATCCCCGCTCTGAGTCTCGTGTGCAGGAATCTTTCCGCCGGAGATGGATGCGCCCAGCTGGTCATCATCACCGTGCCGAAGCGGCTGAATAGAATGTGAGTAAAATGAAGGCCTAGAATCCACTCCGGGATCGTCCAGCGCGGGGTACGGAAGATATGATGGACTTCGTTTCCCCTCGCTGCGGCAAACGTGGACATATCAAGGGCGCTCTTCCCGAAGCCGACGACTGCCACGCGTTGACCGTCGAATACATCCAGCGATCGGACGTCACGTTCTGTGATGATCCTGCCTCCAAATTTCTCCTCGCCCCGGAACTGTGGCCGATATTTCCCCTCAGTATATTGTCCGGCGGCGATGAGTACGTATGCAAAAGTTTCTCCATGCGTGCCTTCGCGGTTTCGATATTGTACGAACCAGCCATCCTCATGTTCGTCGAGGATGAGGATCTCATGCTGTAGCCGGACGTCCAGCCCAAGGTGTTTCACTGCGTCGTTCCAATATGTCATGATTTGCTCGCCGGAGGGATGCAGGTCCGGCTTGAACTGCCACGGAACATCGGAGAGATGATACGACATGAAGGTGTTTTGCAGGTGAATTCCAGGATAGGCAACCGCCCACACGCCACCGACCCTGTCGGACTTCTCGAAAACAACGGGCACATATCCGTTCTTTCGAAGGACGTTTGCCGCTGTGATCCCTGAAATGCCTGCGCCGATTACTGCAATCCGCGAGCCGATTGGGATGTTCATGGTAATGGACTCCTTTGATGTGTTCGCCGCCAAAAAGAAATCAAGTACCTACTTTGGTAGTGGCTACTTGATCTTTTTTCCTGTTTATCAGTTGTGGATTGTACGAAAATTTAGGCGTGATCACACCCCTCTGAAGAAGCGTATTTTTATTGCGTCATGACTACTCCGATAATTTATAGATTTGGGAAGGTGTTGC
>DATKAU010000294.1:0-5617 GCA_035514655.1 Anaerolineales bacterium | reverse complement strand
GTGAGCATCATCCATGGCGAGCGCATGAGGTTGCGCGCTGTCGAACGGGTGGATGTGGAAAAGTTCCACACATGGATCAACGATCCCGAAGTCACGGAAGGACTGGCGCTCTTTCTGCCGATGTCGATGCGTGATGAGGAGGGCTGGTTCGAAGGGATTGCACACCGCCCGCCCCAGGAGAAGCCGCTTGCCATCGAATGCCGCGATGGAGACGGATGGAAGTTGATCGGTAATTCCGGTTTTTTCGATCTCGATCACACCGCGCATTCGGGCGAGATCGGGATCATGATCGGCGATAAATCGTACTGGAACAAGGGCTACGGCACCGAGGCGATGAACCTTCTTTTGCAACATGGGTTCGAGACCCTGAATTTGCACAGAATATTCCTGCGCGTATACGCAAGCAACCCGCGCGCGATTCGCTCCTATGAAAAGGCGGGCTTTACTCATGAAGGACGATTGCGCGATGCCGCGTACCAACGCGGTACCTATGGCGATGTTTTGGTTATGAGCGTTCTGCGCCCCGAATGGGACGCGAAAAAGAAATGAAGGAGATAACTGGATGCACCATACCCATCACGAAGGCTTGAAAATGTACGGCGAGATCAAATTGTACGCAGGCTCCGGTTCACCCGTCCTCGCGCAGAAGATCGCCGAGTACCTGAACCAGCAGCTCAGCCCGCGCGAGGTCATTCAATTCCCCAACGAGAATATCTTTGTGAAATTGAAGAGCAGCGCCCGCGGTCAGGACGTGTATGTGATCCAGACCACCTCCTCGCCGGTGCATTACAACCTGATGGAACTGCTAATCATGATCCAAACCATCCGGCTGGATTCCGCTGCGCGCATCACGGCGGTCGTGCCCTACCTGTGTTACGGCCGCTCCGATAAAAAGGACCAGCCGCGCGTGCCCATCGCCGCACGGTTGGTGGCGGACATGATCGAAAGCGCGGGCGCCGACCGGTACATGACCTTTGACCCGCATGCGGGGCAGATCCAGGGATTCTTCTCGATCCCGGGCGATGTGCTGACCGCCTCACACATGGTCACCGACTACATCAACAAGAACCTGCGCGCGCAGATGAACAAACCTGTTGTCGTTGCCACAGACCTGGGTTTCGCCAAAAAGGGACGGAATTACGCCCACGACCTGAATGCGCCCATCGCCTTCATAGAAAAGAGGCGAACCGCCAACGACTCGAAAGCCAAAGCCTTGACATTGATCGGCAACGTGAGAGGCCGCGACGTATTGATCGTGGACGACGAGGTGCTGACCGGCGGATCGATTGAGCAGGCTGTGCAGGTTGTCAAGAAGAACGGTGCACGGAATGTCTACCTTGCATTTATCCATCCGCTTTTTTCAGAAGACACTGCAGCGCTGTTGGCGAAACTCCCCATCAAACACATCATCACGACAGACACAGTACCGATCCCGCCCAGAAAATTAAAACCGCTCAAAGGGCGTGTTACCATCCTTTCGATCTCGTCCATGCTGGGCGAAGTGATCCGTCGCGCACACGAGGGACGGAGCGTGGGAGAGATGTTCAACGAGTAATATTGCTCCAGCCGCCGTCCCCGGCGGCGAGGACGCCGCCTGAAGCATCATATATGCCCGAACTCCCCGAAGTTGAAACCATCGCTCGAAAATTGAAACCCGACCTGGTCGGCAGGACGATCCATTCCGCTGATCTGCTCTGGGCGCGCACGCTTGCCCTGCCTTCACCGAAAAAATTTCATGAACTGATTAGGAAGCAAAAAATTCTGGATGTGGGCAGGCGCGCCAAGTACCTCAATATCCAACTCTCGGAATACAATCTGCTCATCCACCTGCGCATGAGCGGGGATTTGTTTCTGCGCAAGAGCGCGCACAAACCTGAAAAACATGACCGACTTGTATTAAAATTATCCGGCAGCCAATCGCTGGCGTTTAACGACACGCGCAAGTTCGGCCGGGTGTGGCTTATTGCCGATCCGACTGAACTGTTTGCAAAACTCGGTCCCGAACCGCTTGCAAAAGACTTCACATCGCAATGGCTTCACGCGGCTCTGCATAAAAAACACCGCCAGCTCAAGCCGCTCCTGCTCGATCAAACCTTCCTTGCCGGGCTGGGCAACATCTATACCGACGAGTCGTTGAACATCGCGAGACTGCATCCCTTGCGTGGATCAGACTCCGTAACGGCGAAGCAGGCACAGGCGCTGTACGACGCGATCCGCACCGTGTTGAAGGAAGGCATCCGCCGCAATGGCGCATCCATCGACTGGGTGTATCGCGGCGGAGAGTTCCAGAATTATTTCCGCGTGTACGACCGCGAAGGACAGCCGTGCAAGAACTGCGGCACAGAGATCGAGCGCATTACGGTCGGGCAGCGCAGCACGCATTTCTGCCCGCAATGTCAAACGGTAAGGTGAAGCATGGAAATTCCCTGGGCACATATCATCTGGCTCGTCGTCGCTATCTCCGTATATCTTTTCGGCATTTGGGAGGGCCGCAGGCACGGATACAAACGCCGCAAAGCCGAAGAGGAAAAGGAATTGAGGGAAAACCCGCTCGCGACTGCCAAGCCGGTCACGGTGGATGACCCCGGCTTGTTGCGGATTAGAAACGAGAACGGGAACCTGACCCTCGATCTCGACGGCACACGCGTGGACACGTCCGCACTTTCAGCCGAACATCGCAAACGCCTGGTCGAATTGCTGACGGTGATACGCCCTTGGCTGGAAGGTCGCGCAACACCTGCCGCTGCGCCATCAATAACTTCACCGCCGCCGCCCTCCTCACCCAGACCTGCTTCGGTCCAACCTGCGGTTCATCCCCCTCCATCGACTCCATTGAGTCAACCTGTCGCGGCGAAATCCCCAGTCATCGCAATAGAGGATCGCCCCAGCACGCCCGCGAACAGTATCGTTGCACAAATAGACTCGATCCTGCAGACGCGCATCACGGGCACATCCATTGAAGAGCGCGGCGTATTCCTCGCACAATCGCCCGATGGCGGTGTGATGGTCTACGTGGGGTTGAAAAAATATATGGGCGTGGACGAGGTGCCAGACGAGGAGATCAAATCCGCGATCCGCGACGCGATCACCGAGTGGGAAAAGAAATACACGCCCGGGTTGTAAAAAATCATTCTCTACGCGCGGACCGTGCCATCAACACCGGGCAGGGCGTGGCCTCGGCAACTTCGGCAGTGACGTTGGGCGAGTAATACTGACGCAGCGTGTGCGCGCTGTACGCTGACCCCATGCACACGAGATCGTAATCGCCCTCCTTGATCTCAGCCAAAATCTCCTCAACAATATGGCCCTGTCGTGCGGTGGCTATGGCGTTCAAGCCGGCTTTTTGAGTTATATCCAACGCCCGCCGCAGGCTCCGCCCGGGTAATGTATCGGTATTTGCCAGATCATTGACATGGTCCTGTACCTCGAGCGTGCTCGGGTAATTGAGATCCGTCGGGGGGATGACATATAAAATCGTGACCTCCGCCTTGCTCGCACCCGCCACGGCAACGGCAATGTGCTCCACAGCTTCCTCGTAGCCCAGCCCGCCGACCGTAATCAAAATTTTCTTCAGCGGCAATCGTGACTCAGGGACATACAGGATCGGGTTTTGAATCCGTTCCATCAACGACCGGATCGAGCGCCCAGTCAGCCAGCGCTTGAGTTGCGGCCGTCCCAATGGACTGACGACCGTGATGAAATTTCCGTGGTTTGCAACTTCCGGAATGATATTCTCTGCAACTCCATTCCGAATATCAAGGCTGTATTCCACGCCGGAGTTCTGGAACAGCTCAACCGCATCCGCAAAGATATCCTCGAGGGGGTGGTGGTCGTCAATCGCCGCAGGATTCAACTCCTCGGTCACCCCGAGAAGCGTGGTTTTAATCCGCAAGGATCGGGCGATGGCCGCGCCATATTCAATCGCAGACCAGGACCTTTTAAATCCGTTGGTCACAATCAATAAGTCAGGAATCATCGAAAACTCCGGTTACCGAATAAAATCACGCCTAATATTCCTGAACCCACAAGTACGTATTGTGGCGCGATGCCAATAGTTAACGTTATAAAACTCAGCAGAAGAAGAAGGGCTGGCCGCCACTTAATGGATTTGGGATTGCTGGCGCGAAACAGTTGCCAGGAAACCAGCGCCATGAGGACGGCAACAGCAGGCGTGATACCCTTGATCAAATGATTCATCCAATCCTGACCCTGAAAACGAACCAGGATGGATGCAACTGTAAGCATGATTACCGTGGGGGGAATAATCGCTCCCAGCAATGCGGCCAGCATCCCAGCCGCTCCACCCGCAGAGTACCCAATGAACATGGCAAGTTTAAGAGCCTCGCTACCCGGCACAAGATTTGAAAACCCCACCGCCTCCACAAACTGCGCTTCCGTCATGATCTTACCGACTGTTTCCCTGTATAAAAGACCAACAGAGGTGGGGCCCGCAGTTGTTAACAGGTTAACTTTTAGAAAGATCCAAAATAAACGGAACCAAACCCTGAGTTTGGAAGGCTGATTCATTTGAACAACAATGTCCCGATGATTCCACTGGCAAGAATGACGAGCGGGGCAGGCACTTCAAATCGGTAGGCTATAAAACTTGCCGCGCCCAACCCAATGATCCTCCAATCAAATTCATCTCCGATTCCGCTTTTGAAAACCTTCCATGCTACGGTCAGGATCAATACGGCCACAGCAGGTGTTAATCCCTCCACAAACTGGCTTACCCACACCTCACGCCGAATTCGATGAAGGATGGAAACCATTATGAACATCAAAACAGTAGGCGGTAGTATCGCGGCGAATAATGAGATAAATCCACCCGGAATGCCCGCAACGGTGTACCCAACAAACATGGCAAGTTGTAACGCATCACTCCCCGGAAGAAGCGTGGCAAGCCCGACGGCCTGAATAAATTGATCCTCTGTCAGGAAATTACCAACCGCTTCATTGTAGAGAAGACCGGTGGACGCCGCGCCCGAAGTACTGAGCAGGTTGATTTTGAGGAAGATCAAGAAGAGTTGAAGGAGAATATTCACGGAATGTCACTGTGGTTGACCATAATTGTAATAGGAAATAGGCAGTTGGATTTAATCGGTGTGTGAGAGGGTGTAAAATAGAAAAATCTTGGCGCTGAGCGGAGCGACGAGTGCTTTTCGAGAAGGGCAGTTGAAGCACAATGACATCAAAAAAATTTCGCAAGGAAATAGATTCCCTCGGTGAATTAAACGTCCCTGCCGACGCGCTGTATGGCGTGCAAACCCAGCGCGCAGTGGAAAACTTCCCCATCAGCGGACTCCGCCCGTGGCGTGCGTTCATCTGGTCGATCGCGGCGGTCAAACGCGCCGCGGCGCTGGTGAACTTCGAACTCGGACTCTTCAACGATCGCGAACTCGACGGCAAACGCTTTACCGCGAAGCAGGTGGCTGATGCAGTCGCCCAAGCTGCCGCCGAAGTGATGGACGGCAAATGGGACGAGCAATTCGTTGTCGAGCCGTTCCAGGCGGGCGCGGGGACGAGCCATAATATGAACGCCAATGAAGTGATCGCAAATCGCGCCACGCAGTTGTTAGGCGGCGATCTCGGCAAGTATTATGTGCACCCGAATGAT
>DATKAU010000293.1:0-3777 GCA_035514655.1 Anaerolineales bacterium | reverse complement strand
AGATCAACGCAACCGCCACATACAAACCGAATGATATCAAGGGATTGAAAAACGCGGCGGCGATTGCGAGTGTATATACGACCAATGAAATAATGCCTTTGGAATCCCTGCCAATGGCAGCAGCGAGGGTGGAGTCACTGCGATAGTGATGATGATGGCGATGACTCCATCGCTGAAGGCTTCGAGGCGTCCCTTGGTCATGGTGCAAGGATAACCGAGTTGCCTGGCGGCAGGCAAGAGGAAAAACCGAATATCGTTCTTGACACCCTCCCCTCACAGGGCTACAATTTCTACACAATCCACCCAACAAGTCAACGATCCATCACAAGGAGATAATCATGGCTTTCGAACTTCCAAAACTGGCGTATGCTTACGACGCGTTAGAACCTCACATCGACGCGCGCACGATGGAAATCCACCACACGAAACATCATCAGACCTACATCACCAACCTGAACGGCGCAGTCGACAAAACTCCCGAACTCGCGGGAAAATCCCTCGAAGCACTGCTGGGCGATCTCAGCGCAGTCCCCGAGGCTGTCCGCATGGTCGTGCGCAATCACGGCGGGGGCACGTACAACCACAACCTGTTCTGGGAGGTGATGGGACCGAATGGCGGAGGAGCCCCGGGCGGGGATCTCGCCAAGGCGATTGAGGCAGGCTTCGGTTCGGTCGACGCGTTCAAGGAGGAGTACACCAAGTCCGCCACCACGCGCTTCGGATCCGGCTGGGCCTGGCTCGTCAAGAAAGGCGACGGCCTCGCTGTCGTCTCCACCGCCAACCAGGATACCCCACTCTCAGACGGCTCGACGCCCATCCTCGGCATCGACGTGTGGGAACACGCCTACTACCTGAATTACCAGAACCGCCGGCCCGATTACATCACCGCCTGGTGGAACGTGGTCAACTGGGATGCTGTCGCCGCCCGCTTTGCCGCGAAGTAACGAAATACACCTTGCAAGGCATACGAAGGGCGATATAATCGACCCATCCGAAAATTAACTTCTCAAAAGGAGATGTTTCATGACCCACATTGTAACCAGTTTATGTGTTCGCGACCGCGGCTGCATCGATGTCTGTCCGGTTGAATGTATGCTGCCCGGGTTTCCCCTCGACAAATGGCCCTGGATCTATATTGATCCCGATACCTGCATCGATTGCGGCGCGTGCGTGCCTGAATGTCCCTTTGCCGCCATCTTCCCCGAGGACGAAGTTCCCACGGCATATACTGCCAAGGGAGGCGAGTACATCAGCAACGTGGGTCTGACAGGTCACTTCGAAGGCACCAACCACCACGGTCATCCCATCGTCCTCGACACCGCCCGGCAGTTGCAAGCCGGTGAAGTGCTCGACATGACTCCGGATATCAAACCGAATTACGATTTCTTCAAGGAAGGTCCCGGGTACGGGGTGAAGGATCAGGACGATGGAAGATAAATAGAATACTGATAAAGAGCCGGTCACTTGACCGGCTCTTTTACTATCGTAATTTCAAAACAGCCTCAGCCTCATCTTCGATCATCCTCCCTGTTTCCACAAACCCCAGATCGGCGTACAGCCTTTTTGCCTGCTCGTTCTCAGGCTCATAACTTATCCCAACGGCTTTGATGCGCTCGTCAGCGCGAAAGATTTCCAGCATTGCATCCATCCCAAATCGGCCGTAACCCTTTCCTTGAAATTTTTCATCCACCATCAGACGAATGATGAAAGCCTGTTGCGAGGGATGTTCAAAATTATAGCCATGCATCAGAAAACCGACGGGGGTATCACCGTCATAAATCCCCCACGGGGTAAAGTCCCAGTGCCCCTCGAAGTCCTCCCCAAACTGCGACTCGGCAATCGAATACAAATTGGAAGCCACGAAATCTCTCTGATCGTCGCGGACCTTGAGATCAATGAGATCCTCCCAATTCTCCTTTGTAACAGTTCGAAGTTCAGGCATTGTTGAGGATTCTTTTGACAGTTTCAACCACCGCTTCGCGCTTCACCTGAATCTGCTCGCTGCTTAAGAGATTTTTAACCACCACTTGACCTGTTTCCGCCTCATCCGGTCCTATGACGAGCGCGGCTCTCATTTTCATCTTGTCCGCGAACTTGAACTGCTTCGGCAGTTTCGCGGGCTCAGGGTAGACCATCACATTCAAGCCCGCCCTACGCAGCTCTGCCGCTAAATTGAGCGACTGCATCCACAATTTCTCATCGAACACCGTGACCAATACCTGCGCAGGACTCGGCTGGAATTCGGGGATGAGTCCTGCCTCCTGCAATATGATCCCGATCACCACATCGCCCATGGCAAAACCGGTGGCAGGCAGAGGTTGACCGCCCATATCCGCCAGCAGATTGTCATAGCGCCCTCCGCCGAGAATGGCGCGCCGCACCGACCCGCTGACGTCGAACGCCTCGAAGACCGTTCCGGTGTAATAGAGCAACCCACGCGTGATGTTCGGATCGAATTTAACGAATTCTTTCACACCCAACACGTCCAGCGCGGCGAACAGACGCGTCAATTCAGGACTTGTTTTCCAGAGATCAAAATCAGCAAGCACGGCCTTTAACTCGTCGAGTTGGGATTGTAAAAGTCCAATCTCCAGTGCGAATGCCTCCCATTTGATTGCGTCCATTTTGGTGCGGCGGTCTATGAGTCCCAACACATCGGTGCGCTTTTCAGGCGAAATGCCAAGGGTTTCCAGTTGTGAATTGATTAATCGGCGATCGTTTACAAGGATGACGGCACGCTCCGGTGTAAGATCCACGAGTCGCAGGAAGGTGGCTGCGATCGCGATCATCTCCGCGTCTGCCTCAGGCGAATCCGCCCCAAGCAGGTCGATATTCCATTGAAAGAACTCGCGCGTTCGTCCTTTTTGCGGTTGTTCATAGCGCCAAAACGGACCAAACGACCACCAGTGGATAGGGAAGGTCAACTCGCCCTGTTTTGCTGCGATCATACGCGCCAGACTCGGAGTGAGTTCGGGGCGAAGCGTCACCAGGTCTCCCCCGCGATCTTCGAACGTGAACGACTGCTTCTTCACCAGTTCCTCGCCCGATTTTGCGGCGTACAAATCAATGCTCTCGAGAAATGGACCGTCCCATTCCTGATAGCCAAACGCCTCTGATGCTGCGCGCACTTTATCATGGATAAAATTGCGCAGCGCCATCTGCCCGGGATAAAACTCGCGTGTGCCTTTTATTGCTTGAATGGTTTTTTTCATTTTGTCTCGTCCAAAATTCAGTTACTGAATTTTAGTTTATTTTTGGTATAATTTTTATCAGCGCAGCAACGACTTCAGTCGTTCAATACACGGCGACTGAAGTCGCCACATAAGGAGAAACCCAAATGGAAATCAACTACCAGGAAACCAGCAAGGACCTGCTCACCCGCATCGACATCCACGAAAAATACGGTTCCGCCAATATCGACGTGTGGACGAATGAACTGCTCCAGCCTCAACCGGGAATGAATATTCTCGATATCGGCTGCGGCGCGGGCAAACTCTCGTTCCTGTTCGACGATTATACTAAAGGCGGGGCAAAAATCACGGGCGGTGATTTTTCGGAGGAACTTCTCGATAAAGCCCGCGAGAAAAACACACAGCGCGGCTCAAATATTGAATTCGTATTTTTGGATTTCAACAAGCCGTTCAACTTTACGGACAATACCTTCGACCTGTGCACTAGCGCCTTCGCCATCTACTATGCCTCCGATTTGAACTTTACCTTCGGCGAGGCGCACCGTGTCCTTAAACCCGGCGGGCGGCTCTTTGTCTCCGGTCCGCT